>JAAWEA010000050.1 GCA_022794055.1 Clostridia bacterium | reverse complement strand
CAGATGACAATAAAAAAAATATATATAATAATAAAAAAGACAATGAAGTTATTAGAAAACGTGGATTTTATAAGCTTAGAAAAAAGAAAATACAATCAAGAACAAGTAAGTAAGGCATATAAAGAACTAGATAATTTTAAAAATGAACTTATAAGAGAAGATATAAAGAAAAGGAGAACATAAAAAATATGACATACATAAAAGAAGATGTTGAGAAAATGTTAAGAGAATATCCAAAGAATGAAGCAAAATTGACAGAAATAAAATTAAAAAAAGAGGAATATCAAGAAGAATTATATTATGCTGGAACAGTATATAAAGATACAGACAAAGAAGTAATAGAAAATATGCAATTGTCTGGACAACCTTATGATAGTATACATAGTAATACAAATAAAATATCAGATAAAGTATTAAGTACCGTAATTAACTATAGAAAAGAATTAAATCATATTAATAGAGAAGATAGGCAACATTTAGAAAGAAAAATACAAGAATGTGATAATGAAGAAAAAAGATTAGATAAGATAATAGTAAGAGTAAAAAATCTATTAAATCAATTAACAAAAGAACAGAAGTTTATAATCACAGCATATTATTTAGAAAAATCAAAATGGGACTATGTATCAAATCAATATTTTATTGAATATCAAAAACCAAAATCAATAAATCAATTATTAAATATAAGAGATATAGCAATAAAAAGTATGTTAGAAATTTTAAATACAGGAGTGTAAAATTGTGATAGAATTGTGATAGAATTGTGATAAAATTTGGATGCAATTTGGTTTTAAAAGCATTATAATTATAATAGAAAAAGTATAAAAAATATCGCAGGTATGAAAAATATCTCAATAGTCCAAGCGATATAATCCCACTTTTGTAAATAAGAGTTGATGAAAAGTCAACTCTTATTATAAAAATTACAATTGTAAATGTAACAAAACATACAAAATATGAAAAAAGTATGTAGTATTCGAGGTTATGTACTAATCGAACATCTTCAAGATGCACGCAATAACGATTAATACAATCAATTTAAGCAAAATGTAAGAAAATGTCAAAAGAAGCTTATCAAAAGATAGGCTTTTCTATTATGTTATTACCAGTATGCTAGGTAACTGATAATATAAATAGGTGTCATGAAATAACACCTCCTTTCATAGATAATAGAGGAAGAATGGACAAATAGAACTTTCCTAGCGAGTTTTAAATAAATATTTGTAGATAGTATGTAGTGATATAAAAAAGTTGGGGAAGAGGTTTATTAATATATCAGAAGGATTAGAATATATTAAGTTTCTCAAGACGCCTTAAAAGTTAAGTGAAGCTAACTTAATAAATCCGATATCATTACATAGTGTCTATAAGAAAGAAGTAGATTATGACAAATGAAGAACGATACAAAAAATATATAGAAGAATATTGTAAAAACTGCAAAAACAATAAAACAGATTTGTGTGATATAAGAATATTAGCAATAGATAATACAGTAATGACAAAATGTTGTTATTATGACAAAGAATAAAAAAGAACAAATGTAATATTGCTCTTTTTGTGTAAATAATATTAAAATTTTTGAATGCTAAATCCTTTAGATAATCTAAAACTATTATTAGTAAGAGTATCATCAAGTAAATCAACAATAGGAATTAACTCTTTTTTATCTGGTAATATATAGTAAATAGGGGAATTACAAATGTTTGTTGAATATATAGTGATATTAATATTACCAATTTCTGTTAGGTTTAATTCATTCAATTTATTACCATTTCTTACAGTATTAAAATCAATAATGTTGTTAGACACAAAAACACCTCTTTTCTTTTGTATATCATTAAAAATTACAACAATCAACAATATAACATATAAAAAATAAATTGTTTGTCGAAAAAAGAAAATAAAAAAGTGAAAGGAGAAATATATGCTAGAAGGAAAAGTATTAAAAGCTTTTAATGATAAAGAAAATAATTTTAAAAAATATATTATAGGAAAAAAATTTAAGACAGAAGATAAGAGACATAATGAATTAAAAGAAAAATGATTTGTAGAAGAGGGGGAAGGAAATAAAATCTAAAAAAGAAAAAGAGAAATATGAATATAGTTAATAAAAAAATAGAAGAAATTAAACCTTATGAAAATAATCCAAGAAAAAATGAAGAAGCAGTAAGATATGTAAGTAATTCAATAAAAGAATTTGGTTTTAAAGTTCCAGTTATAATTGATAAAACAAATGTAATAGTTGCAGGACATACACGCTATAAGGCGGCAAAAAAATTAAAGCTAACACAAATCCCTTGTATAGTTGTTGAAGATTTGACTCAAGAACAAATAAAAGCTTTTAGATTAGCAGATAATAAAGTATCAGAAAAATCTGAATGGGATTTTAAAATATTAGATGAAGAATTGAATCATATTTTAGATATAGATATGGGAGATTTTGGATTTGAATTTAATATCCAAGATGATAAACAGATAATAGAGGATAAAATATCAGAAGTTCCAGAAAAGCCTAAATCAAAGTTAGGATATATATATAAATTAGGGAAGCATAGATTGATGTGTGGAGACAGTACAAATGTTAAAAATATAGAAAGACTAATGGAAAAAGAAAAGGCGGATATGATATTTACTGATCCACCATACGGAATGAATTTGGATACTGATTTTACAACTATGGTTGGAATAAATAAAGGGAAAAAATATAAGCCAGTTAAAGGAGACAAAGAAGATTTTACAAGTGAATTAATAGAAAGTATATTTAACAATTTTAATTATTGTAAAGAAATATTTTTATGGGGTGCAGACTATTATGCAGAATTAATACCTAATAGAAACAAGGGAAGTTGGATAGTTTGGGATAAACAAGATAATGGGGAAGGATGTAATGATAATTATGACAAAATGTTTGGATCTAATTTTGAATTATGTTGGAGTAAAAATAAACATAAAAGAGCTTTAGCTAGAGTGCTATGGAAAGGCTTTTTAGGTATGCAAAATGAAGATATTAGAAGTAGAATACATCCTACACAAAAACCAGTTGCATTAGCAAAATGGTTTTTAGAAAAGTTTTCAAAAGAAAGTGCCTTAATAGTTGACCTATATGGAGGCAGTGGTAGTACTTTAATAGCATGTGAACAAATGAAAAGAAAATGTTACATGATAGAATATGATGCAGGCTATATTGATGCTATAATTAACCGTTGGGAAAAATTTACTGGTGAAAAAGCGACTTTATTGAAAGATTAATATCAAATATTTATTTAAGGAAGTGATAACTAATGGCTAATGAACAAAATTTAATACCATTAAATAAACGAACGCAACGAGAACGCAAAGAAATTGCAAAAAAAGGAGCAAAAGTAACTAATAAGAAAAAAGCAGAAAGAAAAAAATTTAATGAGTTATTTAATAGTTATTTGGATAAAAAAATAACAAATGAACAAATTAAAGAGCAGATGATACAATTTGGATTTGTAGATAAAGAATGTACGAATAAAAATGCTATTGTATTTGCACAATATAAACAAGCACTAAAAGGAAGTACACAAGCTTTTATAGCAGTTAGAGATACTATGGGAGAAAAACCAAAAGAACAAGTACAACATAGTGGAAATATAAAGAATCCTTTTGAAGGTCTATCAACAGAAGAATTAAGGAAAATATTAAATGACTAATAATATAAAAGAAGAATTAAAAAAACAAGCACGTTTAGAATTAGCTAAGCGTGACTTTTTTGATTATTGCAAATTAACTGCACCAGATTTTTATAAAGAAGATAGAATATTTTTAAAAGATGTATGTAACCAATTACAGAATTTTTATAATAGTAATGAAAAAATATGTGTAATAAATATGCCACCTAGACATGGTAAATCTAGAACAGCAGGAAAATTAGTTGAATGGATATTAGGAAATAATCAAAACGAAAAGATAATGACAGGCTCATATAATGAAGATTTATCAAGTACATTTGCAAAAACAGTAAGAGATACTATTGCAACAGAAAAAACAGAAGGAATAATGGTATACAACGATATATTTCCAAATACAAGAATAAAATATGGTGAATCTAGTGCAAAGAAATGGGCATTAGAAGGAAGCGGACAAGCTAATTATTTAGCAACATCACCAAATGGAACTGCAACAGGGTTTGGTTGTACTCTTATGATAATTGATGACTTAATTAAAAATGTTCAAGAAGCATATAACGAAACTGTACTACAAAAGCAGATAGATTGGTTTAATAATACGATGTTATCTAGAACAGAAAATGGATTTAAGTTAATAATTATAATGACAAGATGGGCTAGTAATGATTTAGCAGGTTATGTATTAGAAAACTATGACAATGTAAGACATATCAACTATAAAGCAGTACAAGAAGATGGCTCAATGCTATGTAAAGAGGTATTGAGCAAAGAAGATTATGAATTAAAAACAAAAAACATGAACAAAGATATTATATATGCAAACTATCAACAAGAGCCAATTGATATAAAAAACAGATTATACAGTAAGTTTAAAATATATGAAAAATTACCACCCACACATTATATTATGAATTATACAGATACAGCAGATGAGGGAGATGATTATTTATGCTCAATAGATTATGCAATGTACAATAATGAATATTATATATTAGATATTTTATATACACAAGAAGCAATGGAAATCACAGAACCAGCTGTTGCAAAAATGCTTACAAAAGACAGAGTAGGATTTGCCAATATAGAAAGTAATAATGGTGGAAGAGGATTTGCAAGAAATGTACAAAAGGAACTAAAGGAATTGAAAAATACACATACAAAAATAAATTGGTTTCATCAAAGTGAAAATAAACAGGCGAGAATATTAAGCAACTCAACAGCAGTTATGAATAATATATATTTTCCTATTAACTGGGAAGATAGATTCCCAGAATTTGCAAAACATATAAAACATTATACAAGAACAGGTAAAAATGAGCATGATGATGCAGAAGATTGTTTGACAGGAGTATATGAACATTCAAAACCAAATACAATTAGTTTTGGATATAATAAAGTAATTTAGGAGGATAAAATGTCAGTAGTAGAAAAAATACAATATTCAGATGAATTTTTAAGTAAAGAGAATATAGTAAACAATATAAATATATTATGGGGAAAAGCAATACCTATATTACAGCATAGAAAACATTTATATGATAGATATACTAGAAAATATGATATAAGTGATGTAATAGTAGCACTAGAGTTCTATATATCTACAATAGCAACTGGATATTTTGGAGGAAAAGAACCTCAATATAAAGTAAAAAAAATAAATGAAATACAAAAAGGAATATTGAAAAAGATATTTAAAAAAGTATTTGGAGAGAAAAATAATCCAGAAGAATTTCAAACTATCATTGATTATATTACAAAATATAATGATAATGGTAGTTTTTTCTATGACTGTGTAAAAGATTATATAAATACTGGAGCATGTTATGGTTTAATATATGAAAATAATGACAATGAAATTGTATATGCTCATACATCTAGTTTGACGACTGTTGCAATTTGGAATTATGAAACACCATCACAAAAAATAGGATTATTAAGGTATTGGACAGAAAATTCAAATAATGAAGGATTAGATATACATTTAGAAATAATTACTAAAGATTATAAAAAACATTATATTGGAGGAATAGAAACAACTAAAATAAATAAAGATACAAAAGTAGATTTTAAAGAATTAAAAAGTAAAGAAGTTTTATGGAATGATACTCCTATATTTGCAGTAGAAAATCCAGATGGACTAGCCTTATTTGAAAATGTAATAACATTGATAAAAAAACATGAACAAATAGTAAAGAATAATGCAAATATATTCCAATATAATGATGATGCAAAACTGAAAATAACAGGATTTACACCACAAAACAATTCAATAATACAAGATACAGATGAAGAAGGAAATCCTAAATTAGATGAAAGTGGAAAACCAATAATGATTAAAAATCCAGCAAGAACAGAAGAAGATGAAGCTATATTAAATGCTAAAGTATTTTATACACCAGATAATACAGGAGATATAGATTGGGTTACAAAAGATATAAATGATACAGCATCAGAAAATCATAAAAAGACATGTTTAGATTTAGCGTTAATGATAAGTTGTGTACCAAATGTAACAGACCAAGGATTTACAAATGCTGACAATTCAAGTGCATTAGAAAAGAAATTCTTTCCACTTGACCAAGTATTACAACAAGCTGATAAATTATTTGAAAAAGAATTACTAAGAATGTGGGAAATGATAACATCAAGAATAAATTTAAAGAAAAATACAGAGTATGACTTTAGGGATATAGAAGTAATATTAACAAGGAATTTACCAAGTAACAATAAAGAAATAGTTGATACTTGGTTAAGGTTAAGGGGATTAGTAAGTGACAAAACAGTAATAGAACATTTGCCTTATGACTTAGACAGTGAAAGTGAAATAGCTGAAATGGATGCACAAAATGAAACTAATATAGAAAAAAATATAGAAAATATGCAAAAAATGGGACAAGATATAAATAGTAAAGAACTAAATACAGAACAAGATAATCCAAATAAAAAATTTGAACAAGAAGATGAAATAAAACAGCAAAATATAAAACAGTCAGATACAATTACACAGAAAGAAGATAAAGAAAAGTAGGTGTTGTAAATGGAATATTGGCAATACAATAATCAAAAAATAAAAGAACTAAAACACATATACAATAGAATTAGCAAACAAACACAAAATAAATTACAAGAAATATTTAATGGTTGTAATATAGATTTTGAACACCTATATAATATAGCAGATAATAAAACAAAGAATAAAATAAATATATACATAGAAGAATGGCGAGATAAAGGTCTTTTAACAGGTTACTTTGGAATGTTAGCCAAGAATATATACAATAGAACTAGAGTGAAAAATAATGAAATACTAGAACTACTAATATATAGTGCTTATATAGAAGAACAAAGTAAATTAGAAGAAACAGAATTAAATACATTTAAAGATGTTGCAAACTATTATTATAAACTGGGACAAGAAGAAGTAAATAATGCTTTACCCAAAAAGAAAAGAAAGAAAGTGTCAGTAATACCAGATGCTATTTTTTTATCTCTATTAAATGTGCCAAATGCTAAAGGATATATTTGGAAACAGTATATAGAATTGATAGTAAAATATAATGCAGATCAGATATATAGACAAATGACAATCGATTTGCAACAACAAAAAGAGTTAGATATAACAAATGATATATATCAAAATATAATTAAACGACAGCAAAATTCTAAGTTAAGTATTAAAGATGATAAAATTTCAGGAAACATTGATTTAACACTAATTGGAATAAATAATATGGCGAAAATAGAAGGAATAAAAACATTAAACAAAAATGCAAAAGTAAGATTTATAGCAGTAGAGGATAATGTAACTACTCGAATGTGTCATAGCTTAGATAATCAAACATTTTACATAGATAAAGGAAATATATTTAATAGATATTATGGAGAAACACAAAATGACTTAAAAATTCAAAGAATAAAATGTAAAGGATTAGTATTAGGACTAAATCTTCCACCAATCTCACATCATTTTCATTGGTGCAGAAGTACAATAACTTATAATCCACAATATTTTGATAAAATGAAATTTGAACAAGAGAAATATACCAATAAAAAAGAAATAATGAACTGGCAAGAGAAAAATGAAACGTTTAAATGCAAAAAAATAAAGCCTATACTACATAAAGACAAATCAAGAAGTTATAGAATTAACAAATATCAAAATAAGATTATGGAATTATATAAAGACAATGGAAATGAAAATATGTGTCTATTGGATATTGACACAGGAGAATTAATTGGAAACGTAACAGAAGGAAAGTATAGAACAACAGTTGGATTAGATACTAAAACAATGTTTAGTTTAAAAATAAGAAAAAAGAATAGTTCTATTGCAATACATAATCACCCTGAAAATTATTCTTTTTCATTAACAGACATATTATCTTATAATAAAATTAAACAAATTGATACAATGATATTATTAACAGATGATTATAAATATTACTTAAAATCTAATGTATCAAAACAATATGCAAAAGAAGAATTAATACAAACATATAAGACTATTGAAAAAGAAATTAAAAAGAAATATAATAACCTAAATGGAGTAGAAAAAAGAGACTTAGTAAATCAAAAGTTCTTCAAGAAAGTAGGTTGGATTTATGAAAAAGAGAAAAATTAAAGGAGTATGTAAGAAAAAGATGAAGTTTCTTAGTGGAATAACAATTATATTTAATGATACAGAATTATTTGAAAATTAGCACTTACTAAAAAGGTAGGTGCTTTTATTTTGGAAAGTATAACAAAATACATAAACAAGTTGTTAAATTTTTAAATTATAAATCAAGAGTTAAGTCGACTAGCTCTTATTTTTATGCCTTTTTACTGATTGCAGGCTATAAAGAACAACAGAATATTAAGTAACAATTTGGGCTTAATTGAACAAATTGGGACAAGGAGAAATAGATGGAAAATGAAGAAAAAGAAGTTGGGGCAGATGCAACAACAAAAGAAAATACTGGGACTACAGAAGTAACAGAAAACAAAAGTAATTATGAAGAGTTGTCAAAGACTGATAAAGAACTACAAAGTTATGTAGATAGAAGAGTATCAGACGCATTAAAGACAGCTAAAACAAAGTGGCAAGAAGATTTAGAGGCAGAAAAAACAGAAGCTGAAAAATTAGCAAAAATGAAAAGTGATGAAAAGCTTCAATATCAATTACAAAAAGAAAAGTCTGAAAAAGACAATGCACTTGCTGAATTAAATGCTTACAAATTAAAAGAACAGGCACTAAATATAGCAAGTGAAAAAGGATTAGATGTATCTTTATTATCTTATTTTGATTTTAAAACTCTAAAAGCAGAAGAAATCAATTCAAAAATAGATGAGATTTCTACTGCTTTTAATAAAGCAGTAGAAAAAGTAGTAAATGAAAGATTAAAAGAAGATACACCTATAACAAAAACAGCTACTACAACAATAAATAAGACAGTTGCTAGAGCTAGTTATTAAAAAATAGGAGGAACTAAAAATGGAAGAAAAAATTACACAAGAGGCATTAAATATTATGATGCAAGATGGTACAACAAAGGAAAACTTAAAATACGTATTAAGTGGAGTATTAGAAAATGTATCTGCAAGAGCAGTATCAGAACAAATCAAAGCTAAAAATGGTTCAGGAACACCAGAAGGAGGAGTAATTGAATATAAAAGATTTGTAAATGCGGAGTTAAAAGATAAAGGAACTGCAAGAAAAGCTGGAGAAGGAGATAAAGTAAAAGCTAAACCAGTAAAAGTATACATAGATACAGATAAAGAAATCGTAGAAGAATTACAAGGAAAAGATGTTAAATTATATGGGATTGATGGTATGGCAGAAAGAAGAAAAGTAAATCATCAATCAGCTATTATAAGATACCTAGATAGGGAATTTTTTAAAGAAATATTAAAAGGAACAAAAGTTGAAGCAAAAGCAACAGTACAAGAGACAATAGATGAATTGCTAACAAACGCAAGAACATTAAAAAATGATTTTATTGATGGTATTGAATCTGATTTGTTAGTAATTTGTGTAGATACTAAATATAGAAAAGAAATGAAAAAAATATTAGATGATTTACCAAATGGAACAGATCCAAAAGAACAAGCTATTGGTATGTATGATTCTGTTAGAGTATATGAAGCAACAAGAATGCCAGAAGGTGTTCATTGTGCAGTTATGATAGATGGTGCTATTGCACAACCATACTATGTATCAGAATATGGAGCAGAAAAAGTACCATTTGATGATGCAGTTGCATTAGAAGATTTCTTATCTAAAGGAACAAAAGCATTAATGGAAGATACTATTTTCTATGTACAAGATTAGGAAGTGAAAGAAAATGAAATTTAAGAATAAAATAACAAGTTCTATATTAGAACCAAATTCAAAATTTGTTGAAGAACAAATGAGAAAATCAGACTTATATGAAGAAGTAAAGGAAACAAAAACTACTAAGAAAAAAAGAGTAGAAGAGTAATTAAGGAGGCAATAGAATGGAAGAAGAAACCAAAATAGAAGATATAGACAAAATCATAGCTGATTTAGGAGCTAATTATAGAGAAGATAAAGAGGTCTTAGAAGAAATATTGGAGGAAGTAAGTTCTATTGCCTTTGATATTTCTAATAATAAAAATAAAGAAAAGTTATTTCCATATATAAAAAGAGCAGTTAAAGCAGAATATATCCAAAGAGGTTCAGAGGGACTATTATCTTTAAATGAGAGTGGAGTATCTAGTCAATTTGAAGATATTATTGATAAGATGAGAAATAATATCATAAAAAATGGATTGAGGAGGCTTAAATAATGTTATTGAGATATTTAGAAACAGTAACCTTAAAAAAGTCTATAACAGTGAAACAACCTAATGGAAGTCGTATAGAAGAATATGAAACTTTAGGAGAGTATGAAGTGCCAAAACAAGAATTAGATGACCAAATAAGTGCAAGTATCTATGGAGCAAGCATTGTTAATATGTTAAGAATAAAAACACCTTTATCCAATTTAGAAAATTTGCTTAAATCAAAGTTAAATAATACTACAGACAATATAAGTAAATACTTTATATTTATAAATAAAACAAAGTATAAAATAAAATCAGTAAATAGCAAAGGAATTGAAATTGAATTAGTATGAAAAATATAGGCGAATTTAAAAAAGATTTAAGTGAATTTCAAAAAGGATTAGAGCAAAATTTAATAAAAGCTCAGGAAGAAACAGCAGAACAAATAAAAAAAGATGTAATAAAACATTTAGGACATTCATTAGGGAAATATGCAGACAGTATACAAGTAAGCGATGCTGAAAAGAAAAATAGTGTAATAAAGACTAATATTTATACAGATTTAAAAAGCAAAGACGGATATTTTATAGGAAGAATGATTGAAAATGGTACTGGGATATATGCGTTAGAATCTCACATAGGACATACTAATACATTTAAAGCAAGTGGTTATCAATATTGGTATGTGCCAGCAGAAGAAGTAGATAGACCAATAGGAAAAGTAACTATAATAGATGGAGTAGAGTTCTATATTGCCAAAGCACAGAAACCAAAACCACATTGGAAACCAGCTTTAGAAGAAGACATTGAAATATATAAAAAGAATATTAGCCAAGCTGTAAAGGAGGCACTATGAGAATATTAATACAAGAAAAATTAAATGAAATAGCTAATATAGATAGTGGAGAAATAATTTCAGATGATATTGTAGAAGATAATATCACTTATTTTGGTTATCAATTAAATAAAAATTATACAAACAGTGATATGGAACGAAATTATACATATAGAGTTTCAATAATTGGATATATAACAAGAAGAATAAAATCGGAAGAAAATACAACTGAAATAGTTGATATTGCAACAGAAAACATTATGAATAAATTAAAAGAATTAAATTTTAAATGTAGTTCAGAAGATGTATCAATATCGAATAATATTAGAAAGACTAGAATAACTGGATATGTGGAATATAACGAAATAAATAATAAATTAATTTTTTAAGAGGAGGTAAAAGAAATGGCAGAAAAGAAATACAACGCATTAAATGGTTCAAAATTAGAATTTTCAGCAACAAAAGAAGGAGCATATACAGCAATATCAGGCTTAAAAACAATACCAGATATTGGAGGAACACCAAATACAATAGATACAACTTGTTTAGACAATACAAAATACGAAACAGCAATAAATGGATTAATACCAGTACAAAGTTATGAATTTGAATTTAATTTAGAAGAACCATCAGCAGAGTCAAATATTAAATTGGTAAGCGATTTAGAAGACAATGAAACAATAGTATATTGGAAATTAACTTATAGTTCTGGAATAATTGTAGCGTTTAGAAGTGATGTTAAAACTACAATAAAAGGTGGAAGTTCAGGAGATTTAGAAGGATTTACAATGACATTAACACCAATTGATGAACCAACAAGAACAATACCAACAGGAGAATAAAAAACAAGATGAAGGTAGCAAGAAAATAAACTTGTTACCTTCTTTTTTTATATACAAGGAGGATTTAAAAATGAAAAATTTTACATTTGAGTTAAATAATAAAGAAATAAATATGAGATTAATATCAAGCGATTGTGAAAAAATTGAAAAAATGTCTAATTGTACACTGCTTGATTTTGTACAACAATGTTCAGTTACTTCAATAATTACATTATTACAATATATGAGAGCAGGAACAGGAGAAAGTTTTACAAAAAATATGGCATATAGTTTTTATGATGAATTAGTTGATAATGGATATACAATAGCTACAATATTAGATAAATTAATATATGAAACATTGGTTGTATCTGGTGTAATCTCACAAGAGGATTTAAACAACATTAGAGAAGAAAGAGAAAAAATAAACAATATGACACCAGAAGAAAAAGCAGAAATGGTGAAAGAAAGAAAAAACGCCAAAAAGTAGAGGAATATACAACAACTAAATATGTTGAATTTCTCTACGATGAATTATTAAAATTTGATTTATTATATGAGCAAATGTATAATATGACGCCTTATGAATTAAAGAAAACTTTGGAACAACGAAAAGAAGGATTAAGTTATAGATTATGGAAACAGGGGAATTTAAGTCAGATGATGACAAAATACCCAGAAAACCAAGATATAGCTAATCCAGAATTAGCAAAGCCAAAACCTAAAATAGCAATGCCAAATTTCTTAAAAGAAAAATGGGCAAGGCAGAAAGGATATATTAAATGAATGAAAAATATGGAATAGAACTAGAATTAATAACAGATAGTTTTAATAAGAAAATAAATCAAATTAAAGCACAAGCAGATAGCATAAAAGAGGCTTTTGACCCAAATGATACTAGTGGAATAAAAATAAATAGTAAACCATTAGAGGATTATATTATAAAGATAAAAGGAGCTAGAACAGAATTAGGCAAATTTTCTAAAATAAATAATATACAAACACCAAAAATAGATACCAGAAATATTGAAAATGTAACTAAAGAGATAGAAGAAAATACTGCGAAATTAGAACCAATTTCAAGTAGATTCAATAAAGTTATAGATAAAATAAAACAAAAATATAGTAGTATAAAAAGTGAACCAATAGATATAGATGTAGAAGATGCAGAATTAGATTTACTAAAATATAAAATTAGCGAATTAGAAGAAAAATTACAAAATGCTGGTAAGATGCACTTATCTACAAAGGAAATAATTGAAACAAGAGCAAGACTTGAAAAGCTAAATAATGAATATGATAGATTAATAACAAATGAAGATGAAAGTAGTTCAAAAGGAAAAACAGCTTTTAATTCATTAAGTAATGGAATAGAAAGAACAGTATCAAAGATAAAGCGATTTGCTTTATCTTTATTTAGTATAAGTAGTATTTATTCTTTATTAACTAGAGCGAGTTCAGCATATATGTCACAAGATACAATACTAGCTAATAAATTACAAGCAGTTTGGGTTGGCTTAGGGGCTATACTAGAGCCAATTATTTCAAGAATAGTAAATGTAATGTTAAAAGGTGTAAAGTATATAAATATATTTATTAAAGCATTAACTGGTGTAGACTTATTAGCAAAAGCAACTCAAAAATCATTAAATGGAACAACTAAGAGTGCAAAAGCACTAAGCAAATCATTGGCTGGATTTGATGAATTAAATAATTTAGATACAACATCAGATATATCTAATACTGGAGTAGGTACTGGTTGGACAGATGCTTTTAATGATGTACAAATAGATGAAAACATAGTAAAAATGATTGAAGGTTTTGCAGAAAAAATAAGAGAATTAAAAAGAGCATGGGAAGAATTAGACCCTAGTATACGAAATATTTTAACAATTTTAGGAATAGGTGGATTACTAGGTATATTAACTGGTAAAACAGGATTATTTTTAGCAATTGGAAGTGTGGCGTTAGGAATTGATGGGTTAATTAGATTATTTGATAATGATTTAACAAATTCAGTAACAGGATTAATTGAATTATTAGGAGTAGCAGGATTAGTAGGTATATTAACAGGAAATTGGGGATTAGCAGGTGCTATAGCAGGAGTTGTATTAGCATTATTTCGGATTGAATGAAATGATAAATGGAGACTCAACACAAGCTATAGAGGGGTTAGCATTATTGATAGGTGGAAGCGGATTAGCAGGATTATTTTTAGGTGGAATAAAAGGAATGAGTTTAGGTTTAGCAATATCAAGTGTAATAGCAATATTAATAGGATTTAATGATTTACTTTCTGGTGATACTACTAAACAAGTTAAAGGTTTTATTGAATTAGTTGCAGGTGCAACTGGATTAGTTTTTGTTATAAATTTAATAAGAGGTGGAACAAAAGCTGGACTGATGGGACTAATATCACCATTAACTTTAGTTGTTGCTGGAATTACAGCTTTAGCTTCTGGAATCGTACTTGTTACTAAAAATTGGAGTAAAATGAATGGGATAGAAAGAACAATATCTGTATTAGGACTAATTGCAATAGCAGCAGCATCAGCAGCGGCAGCTATTGGAGCATTACAAAGTGCTTGGTCATTGGGAATTGCAGCAGCAGCAATAGTAGCTGGCACAGTAGCAATAGCAGCTGCAGTATCAAGTGCTAATAAAAGAGCAAAAGAAAATATACCACAATTAGCAATAGGAACAAATTATGTACCAGAAGATCAATTAGCATATATCCACGAAGGGGAAGCAGTAATTCCTAAAAAATTTAATTCACAAGAATATTTTGGAAGTGGTAATCAAGAAACAAATAGCTTATTACAAACTTTAATAGAAAAAGTAGAAAATATTGAAATAAATCCATATACAACAATAAAAGATGTAGGAGTAACAGCAGTTGATTATATA
Organism: Clostridia bacterium; assembly: GCA_022794055.1. GTDB lineage: Bacteria > Bacillota > Clostridia > TANB77 > CAG-508 > CAG-269. Next base: position 5,536 of record JAAWEA010000050.1, on the reverse strand, counting down.
AAGTCTAAACAAAGACAAACTGGAAGGAGTGTGATTGCTTAATGTTATGGGAAGCAAAATCGATTTCTAGTGGTAATTATACTAAAATGAAAACACCAAGTGCATATAAAATAAGTTGGGAGGATTTAGATGGTAACTCATATAGAAGTGTAACAACAGGAAATCTTATTAGGAATATAGTAAGTAAGAAGTGGCTTAAAGGGAGTTTTACTTTTAATTATTTAACGGAAAATGAGGCAGAAACCATATTATCGATGATTAATAATTATCCATTATATATAAGAGTGAAAAGCCCTTTATTTGGTACTAATGGAATTATAGAATGTCAAGCATACGTTAGTCAGGCATCAATAAATATGCAACAAAATAAAGAAACAGGGGCTACATGGAGTGACTTATCATTTAATATAGTACAAAGTAGAACAATACCAAGTCAATAAAAATTTTTTATTGACTGACAGAGTTTGACAAAATACGACAAAAGAATAGTATTATAATTCTTTTATAACAATATAATACACAAATTAAAAAAATTATATTGTGAATATAGAAATAAAAGGAGTTATAGTATGAACAAGATAGGAAAGATATTATTAATATTTGCAATTATATGTATCGCAATATGTATAACACTATTGATAATAGATATGAAAGAAAATGATAATTTAAATACAGAAAAGATTACATTAGAAAAATTTAATGATATAAAAATAGGCATGACATATCAAGATGTTGTAAATTTAATAGGAGAAGAAGGAATTATTCTTTCAGATAGTAACATTGGAAATAACGAAGAATATCATACTACTATTTATTATTGGTATGCTGAAAATGGTATCGCTAATGTGAATGTTACTATACAAGGAGGAAAAGTTATTTCAAAATCACAGATAGGATTAAAATAGAAAAAGTTATAATAAGAGTAGGAATTTATATAAAAAAATGAACGAACACTTGCAATAATGTAGGTGTTTTTATTATGCCTAAATAGGAGGTAACGATGTATCAAACAAGCACAAAATGGAAACAAAATATATATGAAAATGTACAATGTATAATGAATGTATATATAGATAATGAATTGATAAATCCAGATTATATATTAGGTTTCAAAAAAGGCGGAAATGTATTTGATGAAGAACTAACTTTAGGAAGTACGCCAAGTCAATATATAGAAATGAAAATATATAAAGACAAGATAATGACTAATCCTTCAAATATAAAAGTTGAATATGGAATACAATTACAAAATGAAGCTTTATCTTCATCAAATGAATTTGAAATAATACCGATTGGAATATATAATGTAGATGACTACATTGATAATGATGATAATACTATCACAATAAAAGCCTTAGATAACATGATTAAATTTGAATTTAATTATGATGGAAGCGAATTAATAAATAAAAAGGGGTATGCAACATTAGAAGAAGTAGCAAACGACATCTGTTCAAAAGCAGGAGTAGAATTACGGTTATACTTCTTTTTTAAATTCTGAAAAGCAAGTATCAGTATATGACAACCAAATAACAGCAAGAGAATATATTGGATATATAGCAGAGAGCTCAGGTTGCTTTGCTTGTATAGGTAGAGATGGAAAGCTTTATTTTAGAAATATAGGACAAGATGAAACAGAAATTCCAATTGAACTTTTTGGAGAATATAAATGGGGAGAAGAATTTAAAATTACTAAAGTTTCTTATGAAGATGGAATAAGATGTTTTAAATTTGGAGATGACATTAAAAATAATATTTGGATAAGTCAAGACAATATGTATATTGTAGATGAAGAACAAGTTGAAAATATCTATAATAAAGTAAAAGATTTAACTATAAATAGTTTTGAAGGAAAAACAATAATAGACCCAGCAATAGATATTGGAGACAAAATTATTGTAGATAGAAAACCAATAATTTATCAGGGAGAAATGACATTAGAAGGAAGATTTATAGCTGATATATCTAGTAAAATTCAAATAAAACAAAAAGAAGAAACAACAGTCAATAAAGCAAGTCAAAAAGTTATTAACAGAAGAGTAGAGAGTAGAATTGATCAAGCAGAAGGTAAAATAAGTCAATTGGTAGAAGAAAATTCAGAATTTTCACAAAAAATAAGCAAAGTAGAACAAGATGTAGATAGTATAAATCAAAAAGTATCAAATATAACTGATTTTACTAGAGAAACAACATCAAGAAATGAAATACATTTAACAGATACAGGAGAAGGAATTGGATTTGTATTAGATTTTATAGTTAAAGGAAGTACAGAAAATTTTAAATATTTAACCCCAAGTAATACATTAGTGCCAAGTAATATATTAGTGCCAAATGGTGGAAGATTTAATGTTGTTTGTGATAAACAAAGCAGAGGGAAAATGTCTAATGAAGCAATAATAAAAGAAATAATAATGGAAGAACCATTAAGAGACTATTTAGGAGTATATGATGAATTAGAAATAAAAGATAATAGAATTACAGTTACTAGAAGAATAGGACAAACAAAAGAAGGAAATATAGGGGATTTATATATCTTAGATAATGAAGTTGTAGAAGATTATGGAGAAATTTCCTTATCAACTTTTGAAGAAAATACTTATATCTACATAAAAGAATTTTATAATCTTGAATATTATGCACAATATTTAATCAAAAATGATTATTTAGATACTTTTGCTACAAAGGTTGAATTAAGCACATCAATCGAACAAAATAACACTTCTATAATGTCAGAAGTAAATAAAAAAGTTGGAGAAGATGAATTTGGAACTTTGATAGAACAAAATTCAGAGGCAATAAAATATGCTTGGAATCAAATTTCAGAATATATACAATTGATGATAATAAATGGTAATGCTAATTTTGCAATATTAGATGAAAACAATAAGGTCATTATGTCGTTAGATAAAATTGGACAACATTTTTATAATCAGAGTGAAGAAATATTTGGAGAAATGGGAGTTCAAAAAATAGAAGATGAAGAAAATGAAACAAAAAAGAATTATATATCTTTTTCTGTTGATGGAGATTATGACAGTGAAATAGAAGATGGAATGGCTTGGGGAATTAAAACTAGAGAAGATAATAAATTCTGGCCCATATTATTTATAAGAAATTTTCATATGCCACCAAAAAATTCTGATTTTGGGAGTGGTGGACAACTTGAATTGAATGGTTGTGATTTAGTTCTAGGGTCGCTTGGAAGTGGAATAGTAAGTGGAAATATTAAAATATATGGAGACCCACGGAGGAAATGCACTATATTTTATTGATTCAGATTGCAATAATTTATTAACTATTGATAAAGGTTTCTCTCAAGCTAATGATTTTGCTAAACTTTTACTACTAGATAATATAAGTTTTTTTAGAAATCAATTAGGTAGTAATAGCTTTATAATTGGAGAATCAGATGGAAAGCATTGCCTATTTAGTGATGAAGGAGATATACAATGTAATTATATATATTGTGATGGAAGCATAACTTCTACAATGACTATAACAGCATATGAGAGTATTGAATGTACTGATGGCCCTGTAAGTGGAACAGCATTTGTTAATACTTCAAGAGTAGAAACAAAAAAGAATATAGAAAAATATGATAAAAATGCAATAAATGAAATAATAAATACGGATATTTATGAATTTAATTATAAATCAGAAAAAGATAAATCAAAAAAACATATAGGTTTTGTTATTGGAGAAAATTATAATTATTCTAATGATATAGTGGCTGTAGATAAAGATAAAAAAGAAATAGGAGTAGATACTTATTCAATGATTTCAGTTGCTTATAAAGCAATTCAAGAGCAACAAGAAGAAATAGAAGAACTAAAAGAAAAAGATAGACAAAAAGATATTTTAATTCAAACTTTAATAGAAAGAATAGAAAGACTTGAAAAGGAGATAAAAGATGGAAAAGATAAACTTTAAAAATGGACAAGCTCCATATATAAATGATACTAATTTAAACCAATTACAAGAAAATATAGAAGAATCAATTAACTCTAAATCTTCATTGCCAACAGGAGGGATAACAGGACAAGTTTTAGCAAAAGCTAGTAACACAGATAATGATGTAGAATGGGTAAATCAAACTAGTGGTGGTGAAAGTTCAATAGTAGTAGAAGACACTTTAGAGAGCGATAGTATAACAAACGCATTATCAGCTAATCAAGGTAAGGAACTAAATGAAAAAATAAAAAATATGACTACATATTCAGCAGAAGAAATAAATACAGGAAAAACATGGATAGATGGAAAAACAATATATAGAAGAATATTAAATATACCTAATGTAACCTCTACAGGTTCGCTTACTTCCTCTAATGTTTCTTTAGAAAATATTGACTATGAAACAATAACAGAGATAAAAGCAATAGCTAAATTAACTAGCAATGACTGGGTTGCAATACCTTATGTTTATCAATCTAATTTTTTGACAATAGCTTTAAATGATACAAAGAAATTATATGTTTATACAATAGGTTATAGTACATCAAAAATTACAGCTATAATCGAATACACAAAAACAACTGATTAAGGAGAGAATTATGGAAAATATAGATATAATTGAAAAAGTAGCTCATTTAGACGAAAGGGCAAAATCTAATACAAAAAGACTTGATGAACATGATGAACGATTAGATAGTTTAGAAAAAACGTATTCTATTATGGAAAAGATGGATTATAGAATGGGAAAAGTAGAACTAGCAGTAGACAAGATAGATCAAAAATTAGATGCTAAAGTTTCAGAAGATGAAAAGCAAAAAGGGGAGAAATGGGACAAGCTAGTTGATTATATATTTTATGCAATTTTAGGATGTTTATTAGGATATATAGCAATAAATTTAGGATTAAAATAGGAGGATTGAAAATGGATTTAGAAAAATGGATTAAATGTGCTGGGATAAGAGCAATAAGAACGGTAGCACAGACAGCCTTGGCAATGATACCAGTAGGAATAAATATAAATGATATAGGTTGGGGGACAGTAATAGGAACATCAATATTAGCAGGAATATTAAGTATATTAACAAGTGTAGCAGGATTACCAGAAGTAAAGGAGGAATAAAAAAATGGAAGAAGAAAACTATGGATTTGAAAACGAAATAGAAGGAGTTGATGAATAATGGAGATAAAAACAAAATTAACAATAGTAAATAGAAGTATTATGAATAATAAACAAAATAAATATATAGTAATACATTATGTAGGAGCAGTAAGTACAGCTAAAGCAAATGCAGAGTATTTTTATGCAGTGAATAGACGAGCATCAGCACATTACTTTGTAGATGAAAATGAAATATATCAAGTAGTAAAAGAAAGTGATAGTGCATGGCATTGTGGAACAACAGGAAAATATTATAATAATTGTAGAAATTCAAACTCAATAGGAATAGAGATGTGTTGCTTTAATAATAATGGAACATTAGATATATCAGAAAAAGTAATAAATAATACAGTAGAATTGACTAAGCAATTGATGTCAAAATACAATATACCTGTAGAAAATGTAATAAGACATTATGATGTAACT
>JAAWEA010000049.1 GCA_022794055.1 Clostridia bacterium | reverse complement strand
TAATAAAATTAAGGTAACGATAGAAGTTGACATGGTGTGCGAAGTAGTATAAATTCATGTTAATAATGTCAACAATTTGTCAACGAAAAGTAAAAATGTTTAGAGATAAAACTTAAAAGGTAAAGTATGGAACAATTTAATTTGTTATATGCTTTATTTTTTACATTTGTTATGGTAAAATGAGTAAAAATATAATTAAATTAAGTAAAAAAGGAATATAAATTGTAGAACAATGAAAGGAAAAATATGAAAACGAATGAGAATTACAAAAGCAATAAGATATTTATAGATGAATTAAAACGAACTTTTCCTATTTATATATTAGGCATGGTATTTCATGCAATTGTTATATATATATTGTATAAAATACCTAGTATTATAGGAAACATATTAGATTTATTAATTAAAGGAAATGCTAGTAAAGATGTTATTATACATCAAGTATATAGTTTGATATTTTATTCTATTATAATGATTATACCAAGAATCATATATAGAACATTATTTTTTACTAGAGCTAGAATATCAGATACATATTTAAGAAGTAAAGTAATAGAACACTTGCAATCGGTAAAACCAGAGTATTATGACAAGGAAGATAAAGGAGTATTTTTAGCTTATTTATCAAAAGAAATATTATCAATAACAAAATTCTTTGGAAATGCTTTCTTCAATATAACAAGATTAATTGTAGCACCGATTATTGGGCTAATTGTTATAGGAAAAAATTTTAATATAATTCTTATGACATCAATATTACCAATTTTCCCAATTGCAATATATTTTTTATATAAGCTTTATAAAAAACAAGGAGAATTACTTGAAATAGAAAGAAAAGTTTATATAGATTTATCAAAAAATATAGAACAAAATACATCTGGATTCAGTTTAATAAAATTATATAATGAACAAGAAAATCAAAGAGAAAAGTTTAACAAGGTAAATGAAGAAACATATAAATCAGATGTTAATGTTGGAACAGTTATTTATAAAATGGATATGGCTTCGAATATTATGTATGCAGCATGTTATTCAATAGGTTTTGCAGTGGGGCTATTTTTAATTAATAAAGGATTATTAACTGTAGGAGAACTAACAGCGTATATTTCTTGTATAACAATTGCTATATCAGAGATTGTAAATTCAATAGAACCATTACTTACAGGAATATCTAATTTTAAAATAGCAAGTAGAAGATTTAATTATTTTTTCGGATTAGATATGTACAAGAAAGAAGGCAAAAATCTAGAAAAAATTGATAAAATAGAAATAAAGAATCTTTGTTATAGATATGAAAATGATGAAGGTTTAGCAATAGATAATATAAATATGACAATAAATAAAGGAGAGAAAATAGGTGTTGTTGGTAAAGTAGGGAGCGGAAAAACGACACTTATGAACATTATAGCAGGATTTTATGAAGTACCAGAAAATAAAGTATATATTAATGGAATTGATATAAATGAATATTCGAGAGAAAGCATGTTTAATAATATTGGATATAGTATGCAAAAGAATATTATTACAGATGACACAATAAAGAATAATATTGATATTGTAAATGAATGGACAGATGAAGAAATAGAAGAAATAAGTGAAAAGGCTAAAATATTAGAAGACATAAGGACAATGCAAGATGGTTTTGAAACAAAAATTGGAGAAAACGGAATTAAAATATCTGGAGGCCAAAAGCAAAGAATACAAATTGCAAGAAATCTATTAAATATTAGAAATGTAAATATATTTGATGACACATTATCTGCATTAGATGTAGATACAGAAAAGAAAGTACTTGAAGAAATTGAAAAACAAATAGGAAATAATATACTTATACTCATTTCAAATAAAATAAGTATGATGGAAAAAATGGATAAAGTATTTTTACTAGTTGATGGAAAAATTTATGATAGCGGAACACATAAAGAAATGCTTGCAAAGAGTAAACTTTACAATGAACTAAATAGCTATGAGAAAGTAGGTGATTTAACATGAAAAAGATTATAAAAAAATATGTTAAATCAATAATAATTGTAGGTATATTACTGTTAACTTGTGACTTTTTATCAGCTATTCCCCCATATATAGTAAAGCAAGTCATAGATATTGATTTTACAAGAGAAGATATTATTCAAACAATATTATTTTATATATTTATCTATACATCTATACATTTAGGTAGGCTAATATTTAAGTATGTAAGAGATGTTGCAATAAATAAAACTATATGTAAAATCTTAAGAGATATTAGAAAAACATTATTTGATAAGATTTTAAATTTTAAAATGATTACTTTTAATAAATACAATTCTTCTGAGTTATATACTAGATTAACTTCAGATGTAGATAATCTATTTGATTTATTTTTGGGTTTCTTATATAACATTTTAAGTAATATTTTGTACATAGTATTTATGATAGTAATGATGTTTGTAGCTAATATCAATTTAGCTATTATTGGTGGGATTACAGTATTTCTTATTTCAATTATTGTATATAAATTTACTAAAATATTGGGAAAATTAGATAATGAAATCTTAAAAAAGAGAGATAAAGAACATAAAGAATTTTCTGAATTATATAATAAAAGTAAGTTGACTTATCTTTTTAAATTGCAAAATAAAAATATTAATAAAATGAATGACTTGTTTTATTCAGAATTAAAAATAAGAAGGAAGTATATATTTATACATCATTTTCCATATTGGATAATAGCAATGATTCAAGCAATAGGAATTTATGCGATTATATATTATGCTTTAAATATTAATGTAGCTATATCTCTAGGAAGTATATATTTAGTATTATACTATACTAAAGAATGTAAAACACCACTTGAAGAAATTTGTAATCAGCTAGAAGAATTACAAACTTGTATAAATTCATATAAAAGAATAAAAGTTTTACTAAATGAAACAGAGGAAGAAAATATTGAAATAGGAGATTATATACAAAATCTAAATGGAGATATTGAATTTCAAAATGTATCAATGAAATATGATAAAGAAATGATACTAAAAAATATGTCATTTGTAATAAAAAAAGGAACGAAAGTTACTATTGCAGGAAGAACTGGAGTAGGAAAAACAACTCTTACAAATGTATTAATGAAATTATATGATATAGAAAGTGGAAAAATATTAATTAATAATTATGATATTTCTAAAATATCTACAAAATGTCTAAGAGATAATATT
>JAAWEA010000048.1 GCA_022794055.1 Clostridia bacterium | reverse complement strand
GGCCATAAAATAGTGGTGGTCGTTATAGGGCTCGAACCTATGACCCCCTGCTTGTAAGGCAGATGCTCTCCCAGCTGAGCTAAACGACCATTTCCTTATGACAATGACTAGTATACAAGATTTGGAATGAAATGTCAATATATTTTTTAAAATTTTTTAAAAAAGTTTGAAATATTGATTTTATATTTAAAATATAATATTATATAGAAGGAGGAAAATAATGAAAAAAAAAGAAAATAAAAAACTTTTATTAAAATATATTACTTACATTATTTTTATTATTATTTCTACAATTATACTCATTTTATTAATAAAAAATATTTATGACAAGTTACAACAAAAAAAGAAATTTGAAGATAGTATAATATCTTTTAAAGAGAAAAATCAAAACATAATATTTTCAATAAATAAAATAATTTTTTTCAGTAGTAGCGATTGCCAAGATACAAAAAATACACCAAGTAATTTTACAATAAGTAATTTATATGCTTATACAGATATAGCGTTATTTATTGATAATAATGCAGAAGAAAATACAGAAGAAAATACTTTAAAGAGCTTAAAAATAGTTAATGTAAGATTTACAAAAGAGCCAGAAATTGGAAGACCAAGTTTGTTTTATAAGTCTATAAATAATTTTGCAAAAGGGGAGTTAAAAGAAGAAAATAAAATAGAGGAAAAATTAGAATATAAAATTACAGCTGAAAATCAAGTGCAGTTAATAGAACCAATACTATATAATAATTGTGCAAACCCAATAACACTTACATATATTAATCAGAATTTAAAAAACGAATATATTATCACAGATATTCAAAATCCAATTATTTATAATGGAAAACTTTTAGAAAGATGCGGAATTCAAATGAGCAGTATTGAAACTCAAATTTCCTTTGATATAGAAATTGAAAACAATAAAGAAGAAAAGTTTAAAACTAAAATTTGGTTTGATATTCCATATAAAAATAATGACAATTCAGTGTTAGACGGAAAATTAATAAAAGAAGAAAATGTTAAATTTAATTTTTATAGATATGAGTAAGAAAGGAAAGATAATGAAAAAAGAAATATCAATAGCTGAAAAATTAAAAGAGAAATATCATAAATGTGAAGAGGTAACAAACTTTAAAGAGATGTTAGAGCGTTCAGTTACAATTTATAAAACTAGAACAGCTTTTAAATTAAAAGATAAAAAAGGAGTTATTTATAATATAACTTATGATGAATTTTATCAAGATGTAAAAGCATTAGGAACTTATTTAATAGAAAAAGGATATTTAGGAGAAAGAATAGCAGTAATAGGAAAGAATTCTTATAATTGGTCAATATCATATTTAGCAGCAAGTATTATTGGAGTAGTTGTACCAATAGATAAAGAATTACATGCAAATGATATTATTAACTTTATGAACGTATCTGAAACAGTATGTATTTTAGGAGATACAAAAAATTTAAAATCAATAAGAGAACAGCAGGAAAAACTAAATAATAAAGAAACAAATTTTATATATTTGGATGAAATAGAAAAAAACTTAAAAGAAGGAAGAGAACAATTAGGAAAAGGTAATACAAAATTTGAAGATATAAAAATTAACCCAGATGAAATGAAAATATTGCTTTTTACTTCAGGAACAACAGGAAATGCAAAAGGTGTTTGCCTATCACAAAGAAATATATGCTCTAATATTTTATCTATTTATGGAATTGTGAAGGTAAAAAGAAGTGATTTATTTTTTTCAGTATTACCATTACATCATACTTATGAATGTACAATAGGATTTTTACTACCTATATATAGTGGTGCAAGCATCTGCTATTGTGATGGCTTAAGATATTTATCAAATAATATGTTAGAATATCATCCTTCTGTAATATTGTGTGTTCCATTATTACTAGAAAAAATGAATCAAAAAATAATGAAAAATATACAAAAATCTTTACCAGAAAAATATTTAAAAGATGTAGAAAATCCAATTGATAAATTACCTTTTTATATGAAGGCTATTGTAAAATCAAAAGTGAAAAATTCATTGGGAGGTAGAATTAGAGTATTTATAGTAGGAGCAGCGGCTGTTAATCCAAAAGTTGCTGACACTTTTGACAAATTGGGACTAAATTCATTGCAAGGATATGGACTAACAGAATGTTCACCATTAGTTGCTGGAAATACAGATTTTTATAAAAGAAATGATAGTGTAGGACTTCCAATACCAAATGTAGAATATAAAATTGAAAATCCAAATCAAGAGGGAGTAGGGGAAATAATTGTAAAAGGATCAAATGTTATGCTTGGATACTACAACATGCCAGAAGAAACAAAAAAAGTTTTAAAAGATGGATGGTTTCATACAGGCGATTTAGGTAGAATTGATGAAAATGGATTTTTATATATTACTGGAAGATGTAAAAGTGTTATAATAACAAAAAATGGAAAAAATATTTATCCAGAAGAAATAGAGTCATATTTGAATGATAATCCTTTAATATCAGAATCATTAGTATTGGGAATAAAGAAAGATAATGATGATGAGACTTATGTAAATGCACAAATTTTTCCAAATATGGAAGCTATTTCTGAATATTTAAAAGGAACTGTACCTACAAAAGAGGAGATTAAGAAATTAATATCAGATGTTGTGTCAACTGTTAATAGTAAAATTCCTAATTATAAACATATTAAAAATTTTGTAATTAGAGACAAAGAATTTGAAAAAACAACAACACAGAAAATTAAAAGATATGGAGATAATGTAAAAAAATAATCTGCAATAGACAATTTTTTTAGTATTTTGATTATAAGCTAGGGAGAATAATAAAAGAACTTAAAAATACGTCCCTATAAAGATATAGGGACGTATTTCTAATTGTATAGAAAATTTCCTATACAATAATAATTCTACAGAAAAATTGCAAAACAATTTTTACTGATAAAAAAGATGGAGCATGTAAATAATCTATCATGCTCCTTTTGTTTTATGTCTTATGGAAGATTAGCAACATCCTCCTCTGTTACCACCACAACAGCAGCATAATAATAATATTAGAATGATTATCCAACAGCAGTCATCACCAAATCCGAAACCACCGCATCCTCTATTTTCTGGCATAGTCTAGACCCCCCTTTCTAATTGAAACTGTATTTGTGTTTTTCTCTGTTCTTCTGTATATTACATATTATGAAAAAGAGGAAGATTGGTTACAATTTTTTTGAGATTTTATAAAAATTGATTTTAACTGCATTTTATGGTATAATTTTATTATAACGAAATCGTTCTATAAACCAAGATGGAGGTAGATTAAATGCTAAGAGAAGAAAAATTACCCAGAATTGATGAAGGAGGTTTTGTAAGTGGAGACAATAATGTTCGGAAAATAACTATAGAGGGGCTTAATGAAATGCAAAGCCTGACTATAGAAAGGAAAACGAACATTGAAAAGCATGGACATGGAGAGCAGTGGGAGATATGGCTAGATTTAAAAGAGGGCATTGCTTATATATGTGGGAAAGGAAAGAAACACCAAATCTTAAACTTATCCAAGACAGATAAAAAACTTATGGCAATTAAGGGGGACAGCGATATACCTGAATCAGACTTGGCTCAATTTTTTAAGAGCTTTGAAATGCAAGTCATCATATTTTAATGAAGTGCAGGGGGACACAGTATTGAAAAAGCTGTGTCCCCTTAATGTTTTATAAAATATAATTAGCTTTATAAATAATATCAATAAAAACTCTTGTATTTGTATATTTTCTTTTATATAATAGGAAAAATAATAAAAAGAAAGAAGGTATTACATGTCAGGAATAAAATTAAACTTAAAAAACACAGGAATAACACAAGAGTTAATGTCAGAATATAAAGAACAAATAGAAAAAATACATAATGAATTAAATAATAGAGCAAACCATGAAAATGACTTTGTTGGATGGTTAGAATTGCCAACAAATTATAATAAAGAAGAATTTAATAGAATAAAAAAATCAGCAGAAAAAATTAAAAAAGAATCAGACATATTAGTAGTAATTGGTATAGGAGGTTCTTATTTAGGAGCAAGAGCAGTTATAGAATCTTTAACAAGCACTTTTTATAACATGCTTCCAGAAGAACAAAGAAAATATCCACAAATTTTATATGTAGGAAATAACTTAAGTCCGAATTACATTAATGAGTTAATATCTTATATTGGAGATAAAGACTTTTCAGTAAATGTAATTTCAAAATCAGGAACAACAACAGAACCAGCAATTGCATTTAGAATTTTTAGAGAAATACTAGAAAATAAATATGGAATAGAAGAAGCAAGAAGTAGGATATATGTAACAACAGATAAAGAAAAAGGAGCATTAAAAACATTATCAGAAAATGAAGGATATGAAAAATTTGTAATTCCAGATAATGTAGGAGGAAGGTATTCTGTTCTTACAGCTGTGGGATTATTACCAATAGCAACAGCTGGAATTGATATTGATAAACTAATGAAGGGGGCAAAAATTGCACAAGATAAATATAATGACCCAGATTTAAAATATAATGAATGCTATCAATATGCAGTTGCTAGAAATATTTTATACAAATACAGTAAATATATAGAGATTTTAGTAAATTATGAACCTAAGATGCACTATTTTACAGAATGGTGGAAACAATTATATGGAGAAAGTGAAGGGAAAGATAATAAAGGGATTTTCCCAGCAGGTGTGGATTTCACAACTGATTTACATTCAATGGGACAATATATTCAAGAAGGAAGAAGAAAACTATTTGAAACAGTAATATCAATTGAAAATACAGAAACAGATATTACAATAAATAAAGATGAGGATAATTTAGATGGTCTAAATTATTTAGCAGGAAAAGGATTAGACTATGTAAATAAAAAAGCAATGGAAGGAACAATAGAAGCACATATAACAGGGCAAGTACCTAACATATTAATTAATGTTGAAAAGTTAGATGAAATAAATATAGGAGAATTGATTTATTTCTTTGAAAAATCATGTGCTGTATCAGGAATGATTTTAGGAGTAAATCCATTTAATCAACCAGGAGTAGAAGAGTATAAAAAGAATATGTTCAGACTATTAAAAAAACCAGGATATTAAATAGGTTTCTTTTAACGAATTTCAGGAGGAAAAAATGATATTTAGCGAAAATGTAAAAATGCAATTAAAAGATATAGGAAAAGAAAATTATATTAAAAATAGAGCAATATTAGAAATTTTTGAAAATATAGGAACACATCATTCTGATTTAGCAGGATATGGTCCTAATAATATTGAAGAAAAAGGATGTTCATGGATATTATTAGATTGGAAAGTAAAAGTTTTAAAAAGACCAAAGTATGGTCAAGATTTAAAAGTTAATACTTGGGGAAGAACAAAGAAAAAAGCTTATACATATAGAGATTTTGAAATATATGATGAACAAGAAAATTTATGTGTTATTGCAACATCAAAATGGGCTTTAATTAATATTTATACTGGAAAAATTGTAAGATTAACAGATGAAATATTAGAGAAATATCAAATAGAAGATAAAAGAGTATTTGAAGAAGAGGAATTAGGAAAAATAGACATACCAGATAATTGCCAATCACAGATATTATATAAGATAGCTAGAAGAGATATTGATATTAATGGGCATATGCACAATTTATATTACTTAGATTTAGCGTATGAAGCATTACCAGAAGAAGTTTATGAAAAGAGACCATTTGAAAATGTCAGAATTCAATATAAAAAAGAAGTAAAATTAGGTGAAAAGGTAAAGTGCAAATATACTTTTCAAAATGGAGAACATGTAATAACAATTTGTAGCGATGATGAAGAAATAATACATGCAATTATAGTTTTATAAAAAATGAAAAAACTTCTTGCCAAAAATATAAAAATAGTATAGAATTAAAAAAGTATAACTAAAACTAATACATAGAAATAAAGGGAGAAAGAAATGCAAAAGAAGATGAGATATAAAAATGTTGAAACTCTAGAGAGAGAGAGAGAGAGAGAGAGAGAGAGAGAGAGAGAGAGAGTTTTACTTTAGAAAATAAATTATTTTTTAGGAAGTCTAAAAAAATAAATAAATTAAAAAAGATAGGAATATTGTGCCTGTATGATGATACAGGTTAATATTTCTATCTTTTTGTATGCAAATAAATAAATTATAAAATTTTTAGGAGGAAATAAGATGAAAAGATTAATTGAAAGAGTTTTAATAATAGTAAGCATAATTTTATTAATGGTAATTATATTAAAAGGAGAAGTAAAGGCAACACTGCAGGCAAATCCAAATACACATTACGAAAAAGAAGATATGTTAAATAATTGGATGGTAAATATAAGAAATATGGAAAAGGTAGGAGAGGCAATGGGATTAAGTGAAACATTAAAAACAGATTTAACATCAGCAAGTTCGAGTAATAATATAGATGTTCATTTAGTGAGAAATACAGAGTATGGAGCAGTAGCAATATTGTCAGCATCAGGATATGGGAATCCACAAACATTGCAACAAAGTGCATTAAAAACAACTACTGGTAATAAAACAGGTGTATACTTTTCTGGATTTGACTTAAGTTATGAATGTGTAGCAGGAGGAATGTCAGAATCAATAATTTATGAGCATAGTAGATATTATGATAAATATACATCTAGCCAAGATTCAGCAAAAGTAGGAGATGCTTTAGGAAATGCAACAACAGCTAATCAAGGGTGTGCTGGTTGGCATAGTGCATCTAAAGCGTCTTGGGTTAATGGTAATTCTACTTTTTTTGTACGTGATTTAGGAGGACTGTTTTCTTTCTATTGTTACAGTATTACTAGGAGTGCCTACTATGGTCGTGGTGTAGCAGTATGTGGAGAAGGACTGTAAAACCATTTAATTTCTTAATAAAGCAAAATATATAAATTAGAAACTTCTAAAGGAGAAAATAATGCAAAAAATAAAAGAGTGGTTAAAAAATATAAGTAAAAAAAAGAAAATAATAATATTGATAATATTTATAATAATAACTTCTTGTATGGTAATAGTAACTACACAGGCAATAACTCAAATACAAATAAAGAAATTAGAAGAAAAGCCATTATTAGAGTGGGAAATACTAAAAAGAGAAGGAAATAAATGTAAGATATTAATAACAGTAACAAATGTGGAAGGGATAGAAACAATACAATTTCCAG
>JAAWEA010000047.1 GCA_022794055.1 Clostridia bacterium | reverse complement strand
TGGCACATATTCATAAGAATTATCTTTGTTTCTTAACAGATAAACATCTTGTCCTTTCGCTTTTGCTCCTCTTGCTGTCATACTTATTTCTCCACTATTTGTTAATTGTCCTTCTACACATATAAACATTCCTTTTTTTCTTGTCTCTGCTGTTACTATTCTTTCTTCATTAACAGTTACATTTCCTTTATACTTCATTATTAACATTCTACTATCTTCTTCTCTTGTTCCTAAATTTTTGTCTGTTATATAATTTACATTTTCTTCATAATTATATATTTCTGCTGGATACTCTTCTCCATTTACTTTTAATCTATAATTTCCACTCTCTAACTCATTTTCTCTTATACATGCAATTATACTTTCTCCTTCTAGTACTCTCTCTTCTTCTTTAAATTCTATTCCTTCTATATTTAAGTCTGTTATATTTCTCTTTATTTCTACTGTATTTCCTGCTGTTCCTACCTTCTTTACTTTTAATGTTACTGTTCCATCTTCATTTTTCCAGTTTAATTCATTTACTTTATAACTATCTACATTTACTATTTGATATTCTGGAATTTGTATCCATTCTGTATTATTTTCTCCTATTGCATAATAATATGTGTACTCACTTTCTCCATCATATTTTTTTGTTATACTATAATCTTGTTCTGTTGATATTTCTTGAATTTTCTCTATTCCTATTAAATTATTTCTATATTCCTCATTTACATTTATTGTTTCTCTTATTTCTTCTCCTGTTGTTGACTTACCTACAAATGTATATTCTCCGTCTTCTTCTATTGTATAATCAATTCCTATTTCATTTCGTCCATCTGTCATTAGTCTATCGCCATCTGGTAATTGTATCTCTGATATTCCATTTTCTGTATCTTTAAATTTTAATAATATTCTTATCTTATTATTTTCATTTGAATATACTTCATAACTTATATTTTTTTCTGTTAATCCTAATAATGTTTTTATTCCACTTACTATTTTTACTCTATTAATAAGCATTATAAAAATAAGTAAGCTTACTACTATTATAGCTACTATTATAATTACTTTTTTCTTACCTAATGCTTTCATATTTTCCTCCTTAGTTTTTACAGGTCTATCCTGTAATTAAAATATAACATATTATATATTATTATTCAATCTTTCAACATCAATAATACAAAATTGTCAAATTTCTGAAATATTTTTGTAACATCTACAATTTGTACCTGTAAATTAAAAGAAGATGTTCTACTTTTGTAGTTCATCTTCTTAATTTTTTCTATTTTAGGTTTAAATATTAAATATGTTTAAACAATTTTTCCGATAGTTTCCACCACCACCAACCTGTACCTTAGCTTGTCCTTTCCTTGCTCTATCTATTGACTGTGCAATTTTTTCTCCAACAACTGCTTCAATATCATCTTTAGATAATTTATGTAATATATTCATTTCAGTTTCAAATGTATCTAATAGTTTTTCAATAGTTCTACCTCCAACACCTGGAACAAATCCAAGTGGCACTTGATAAACATAAGGTGGTCTATTTTCTGGGCTTTTAGTTTCTTTTTTATCTCTAATTAATTCAATTCTGTCAAACACTCCAAAAGTAACCTTTTCACTTCCACATTTTGGACATATAAAAATTGGTTCTGCTGTTTCTATTACAGAATCACAATTATCACAATATGTTCTATGATATTTGCCAAGCTTAGGGTCTAAACCATAGTTTGTTATTATTTTTCTTCCATCTTCATTTTTTAATGCCTTTACAACTTCTTTAAAAGAAATATCTTCTACTTGCATCTTATTATATTCTCTTGCTATTTTAGGTAATGAATGCGCATCAGAATTTGTTAGAAATGTTTTATTCTCTAGTTCTGATATTTCATCTGCTAAAAATGTGTCTGAACTTAGACCTAGTTCTACAGCAAAAATTTTATTATATTTTTCTCTAAATATATCTTCTAGCCTATCAGTGCAATTTCCATAATAGCTTTTAAATGGTGTAAAAATATGTGCTGGTATTAATATTCCATTATATTTTTCTACAATATCTATTAATTCATATCCTGATATATTTGCTCTTTGTGTACTTAAAGTAATGTTTTTAATATGATTTCTCATTTCATTTGAAAAAGCTTTTATATCTTTTAAATATGGAAAAAAACAAACATTATGAGCTGCACCACATTTCCCATTTCTACCTTTTTCTGATGTTTCTATTTCACTTCCTAAAAGAATGCAAACTTTATCTTTATAAATAATTCCACCATTTTTTAATTCGAATGCATCTCCTGTTTTTAAAAATTCCTCAATATCTTCTATTACATAAGGAGAAGCACAATCTATAATCCCTACAATATTAATTCCTTTTCTATCAGCACATTCTTTTGCAATATTGGCAAAGTTAAGGCTTCTAGCAGCTGTTATTTTGACTGGTTTTCCACTTTCTGTCCTCCCTATGTGGACATGTAAGTCTGCAAATACTTCGTACATTTTATTTCCTCTCTCCTATACAATTCCTGTTTCTAATTTTCTCTTTTCTATATCATTCATTATTTTTCTAGTTGTTTCTTCTGTAAATAGCGGTCTATTACTTCTTATTCCTTCTTCAAACATATCTTTTTCTATTTGTTTAAATCTTTTTTGCATTAATTTATCGATATTTGGTTCATAAATATTTATCACTCGTTTTATAACTTGAACTACATCATCTGTTTGATTAAATATTTTAGTTAATTGTTTTAATGCCTTTGTTTCCACAAATTCTCCCATATCAATTTCTTCTAACACATTTATAAAATTTGAAAAACTTTCAATATATCTATTATACTTATTTTTCAAATTTCTATGTATTAAAAGTACTAATGCTTCATCTGACTTAAGCCCTATTCTTTCTTGTCTATTTAAAATCATTCCACCAAATTGATCTACTAATTCCAATATATCACTTTCTTTTTCTCTTGGGCTACTTTCACTATATCGATTTACTTCTTCACAAATTTTGCAGAATTTTTTATCAAATCCTAATCTTTGTAAATACTCTGCACCTTGTTTAGCATATAATTTGACTTCTTCTATATTTCTGCTATTTTTAGGCTTTTTGCAATTACATAATAAACATGCTGTTAGTACTAAATTCTCATCTAATTCTAATTTATTATATTTTAAAAATAGTCTTGCTAACTCTGTTTTTAAAATAACTGTTTTATCAAAAAAAATATCTTCTTTTTTTGATAAATAATATGCTATTTCCATTTTAGCTGCTAAGTTTCTCTCTTCTAATATATAGTCTGCAAATGTATTCATAAATAGTAAATCCTCCTATTTTCTTTAGTTACATTATAATAGTACAAATTAATTATAAATTATACTGTTATCTTTTTCAATATTTTTGACATAATAATATTATTACATTTATATTACAAGTTAATTTTCTTGTTTAAAATTCCCCAATAAGGTTATAAAGTTATATTGTCTTACTTTAAAAATTTTAGTATAGTCAGAATATATTATTGTTTTATTACTCATTTTATGTTATTATCTCATGTAATCATTAAAATTTTAAGGAGGTTTCTAAAATTGAAAAAAGTCTTAGGAATCATTGCTGAATATAATCCATTTCATAATGGTCATTTATATCATTTAGAAAATTCAAAAAAAGCAACAAACTGTGATTATTCTGTAGCAATAATTAGTGGAAATTTTACACAACGAGGTTCTACTTCTATAGTTGATAAATGGGAAAAAACTAAAATGGCTCTTTCTAATGGAATTGACTTAGTTTTAGAACTTCCTACTTTATATTCTATTTCTAGTGCTGAAAATTTTGCAGATGGAAGCATAAAAATTTTAAATTCATTAGGAATTATTGATTTTCTTTCATTTGGTTCTGAAACTTCTGATATTAATTTATTAAATAACATTGCAGATATTTTATATAATGAACCAAATACATATAAAAAGGCTTTAATAGAAGAATTAAAAAAAGGATTTTCATTTCCTAAAGCTAGAGAAAATGCTTTATTAAATTATCTTAATAATAAAAATTATTCAAATATATTATCTTCACCTAATAATATTTTAGGAATTGAATATTTAAAATCTTTAAAAAAACATAAAAGTAAGATTCAGCCTATTTATATTTCAAGACATAAAGCTCATTATAATAGTACTGACATTTATAATAATATTGCAAGTGCAACTGCAATTAGGAAATTACTTAAAAATAAAGATTTTAATAAAATAAAAAATTTGTTACCTAATTCTACATATTCTATTTTAATGGAAAATATTAATAATAAACATATTATTGGGGATTTAGACATTTTTGAGAAAGAAATATTATATACTTTAAGAAAAATGAGTATTGAAGAAATTGCTAAGCTTCCTGATGTTTCTGAAGGTCTAGAATTCACTATAAAAAATGCTGCAAATTCTTGTAATAATATTTATGACCTTTTAAATACGATTAAATCTAAAAGGTATACACAATCAAGAATTCAGCGAGTCCTTTTATATTCTTTACTTGGTATTACTAAAAATGACATAAAAATTTCTAAAGACATTATTCCTTATGTTAGAATACTTGGATTTAATAATTATGGTAGAAAACTTATTTCTGAAATTTATAGAAAGAATCCAGATATTAATATAATAACCTCTGTTAAAAGGTTTGTTGATACTAATACTAATAAAGATTTAGAACTATTATTAAAAAAAGATATTTTTTCCACTAATATTTATACTCTTGGTTTTGAAGGAAGTTCATTAAGTAATTTGGATTTTACAAATAATATAGTTAAAATTTAAGTATATTATTAAAAAAATAATAAAGGAAATTACTAACATAATTCCTCTATTATTTTTTTATATTAATTTTTATCATTTACTCTATTTTATTAAGTCTTTTATTACATATCCATAAACTATTTACTTATGGAGCTAACACTACACGGAAACTGTAGTTGCTGCCAGCAGCTCCTGTGATGCTGTGGAAAGCAAAGCTACCCGCACCCGTGTTAGTGTTGTAAGCACCGACCACGCCCGAAAACTAGGCCAGACGAGTACACAAAGCGAGCGTAGTCGCTATTCCATCCTTTTGTTTCTTTTGTTGCATCTCCTATTTTTGCTCCGTCATAGCTTGAATAAGAATTGCTTGAATTTGTATATAAATCTACATATTTGCTATCTCCTGCTGTTACTCCAAATTTAGCATTTTCTTTTCCATTTAAACATCCAGCTACATACTCCCAACTTCCTCCTGCCATATCATATACTCCATATACAGTTCCTGTTGTACTTGCTTTTGGTCCATTTGCTGAATTATATGAAGATTCCTCTGTATTGCTTGCATCCTTACTTGTTCCAACTGCTCCTGTTATATATGAACTACTTGAGTTATTCCATATTTGGTATTCTTTATTTCCTTTTTCTCCATTAATACTTTCTGGATTGTACACTCCATATTTACTTTGGCTTAATATTGCTACAGCACCCCATTCAGTATTTTTCATCATATGACTATCTACTGTTGAGCCTTCTAATACTTCTCCTGTATTTGTCATCTTTCTACAAACTGAAAACATATTTTTAGTTTCAATATATCTCCAACTTGGCTGACTTGGTATTACTTGGACTTTTAAACTTGAATTGTTTCCACCGCCCTCACTTGCTGTTGGATTATTACTTACTGCTTCAAATTTTGCTACCCATATACCATCTAATTCTCCAAATCCGCCATTTCCTTCATTTGTAAAAGCTGGATGAATTGTATAACCTTCATCTGCCTCAGTTTTACTCACTGGAATAAATTTTGCTTCAATCTCTGTTGCTGTAGTACTTGTTGGAACTATATATTCATATCTTGGTATCCATACCCAATATGCTTCTAATCCACTATTAGTTGTTTTTATATTCGCCCATTTTCCATTTTCATAATCATACCAATTATCTGGTTGTGTTGTCTGTTCATCATTTATTACATATTCTGTTCCTGCTCCATTTAATTCCCATGTCACATAAGTTTTTTGTGCTATTTTGTCTAAATTTGGAGAATTTGCTCCACTGTTATCTGATATAACTGGACCTTTAGGTAATTCATTAAGGTTATTTAAAGTTACAGTTCCATTTCCACCTTTTCCTCCAATTCCTTTGTCTACATCAGTCTCTTCTATTATTCCTCCTATTGCTTCTATTGTTCCTTGACTTATAAGTTCATTATAGAAAATATTTATTGAACCACCACCTGTAGCTCCTGCAAGTGTACTATTTTTTCCTCTTGATACTATACTACCTGTATTATTAAAGCTGTTTACATGTAGTATTAATAATCCTCCTGCTCCTCCATTTGCCCCTTTTGTTCCATTAGATCCATACTCATTATTACCCGAACCACTTTTATATGCTGGTCCTCCACCTTTTCCTCCAGAATATGATGTTCCTGAAGTTCCTGCTCCTGATGTAGCAGACAATCTAAAACTGTAACTACTTGATGCAACAAGATATACTCTTCCAGAGCCACCACCACCTGTAGCTCTATTTTCACCATCTGCTCCTTTTTCTCCATTTTTTGCTGTTTCTTTAGATGGTCCATATACAGAGTGGTAAACTCCTGATGCCCCTGTAGCACCTTCTGCTGGCACATATTCATAAGAATTACCAGAAGTTTTTAGTAAATAAACATCCTGTCCTTCTGCCTCTGCTCCTTTTTCTGTCATGCTTATTTCTCCACTATTTGTTAATCCTTCTTCTACATATATAAACATTCCTTTTTTTCTTGTCTCTGCTGTTACTATTCTTTCTTGATTAACTGTTAGATTTCCTTTATATTTCATTATTAACATTCTACTATCTGCTTCTCTTGTTCCTAAGTTTTTATCTGTTATATAATTCACATTCTCGTCTTCATAATTATATATCTCTGCTGGATACTCTTCTCCATTTACTTTTAATCTATAATTTCCACTCTCTAACTCATTATCTTTTATACATGCAATTAAGCTTTCACCTTCTAGTACTCTTTCTTCTTTAAACTCTATACCAGCTGTATTTAAGTCTGTTATTTTTTTCTTTACTTCTACTGTATTTCCTGATGCTCCTACTTTTTTTACTTTTAATGTTACTGTCCCATCTTCATTTTTCCAGTTTAATTCATCAACTTTATAACTATCTACATTAACTATTAAATATTGTGGTATTTGCACCCATTCTGTATTATTTTCTCCTATTGCATAATAATATGTATAGTTACTTTCTCCATCATATTTTTTTGTTATACTATAATCTTGTTCTGTTGATATTTCTTGAATTTTTTCTATTCCTATTAAATTATTTCTATATTCTTCATTTACATTTATTGTTTCTCTTATTTCTTCTCCTGTTGTCGATTTACTTACAAATGTATATTCTCCATCTTTTTCTATCACATAGTCTATACCTATTTCATTTCTTCCATCTACTTTTAACTTGTCGCCATCTGGTAATTGAATTTCCGATATTCCGTTTTCTGAATCTTTAAATTTTAATAACATTTTTATTATATTGTTTTCGTTTGAATATACCTCATATTCTATACTCTTAGCCACTTCTTCTTTTTTTAATATTGATATTATACTTTCTCTAACTGGCTCTACCAAAAATATTATAAAACTCATTAATAGAAGTATAATTATTAAAATTAAACTTATAATAACTTTCTTATTTTTCAAATTATCATATAGACATTTAGGCATTTTCATTTTTCATTTCTCCCTATATTAATTTTATATACTCTTAATAGTTAATTTGTAATCCATTTTATTAAATTTAAGTTTTCTGAATCTAAAATCATTTCATGCTTTGGCATTACCCTAAAGGTATATCCATAATTACCACCAGTTTTTAGTTCTATTTTAGCTTGATATCCATAAACTTTTTCTTCTACATTTTTTTCTGTTAATTTCATTGGAATGATACTAACATTTTCAACAACACCATTATCTAAAATCTTTCCATAATAACATTGAACTATAATATTGTCAACATCTATATTTGGAAGTTGCACTTTACATTTTACTTCTATATTATTTCCAGCATCCATAGTTATATTATTTAAATTATTTGTTTGTGTAATTTTAATGTCTTTCCAATTAGTAAATAAATTCTTTTTCCATAAATTAAATTCTGCAACATTATCAATATTTTCATAATACTTTTTAGTTAAATTGCATAATGGCATATATAATTGATTTGTATAATCAACAAGCATTCTTGCAGTACTATATCTTCCACCTGTTGAAATAATAGAATTTTTCATAATCTTCATCCAATTTTCAGAAATACCATTTTTATCTTTTTTATAATAAGTTGGAATTATTTTTTCTTCTAATGTACGATACATGCTCTGACTATCTGCAATATCTTGTTCTTCATAAGATGTATATTCTGCATTTGTTCCAATTGTCCATCCATTTTCTTGATTATATCCTTCAGCCCACCATCCATCTAATACACTAAAGTTAATAACACCATTTACAGATGCTTTTTGCCCACTAGTTCCTGAAGCTTCCATTGGTCTTCTTGGATTATTAAGCCATACATCTACACCACTAATTAAATATCTTGACATGGCTATATTATAATTTTCAAGTAAGAATATTTTACCTTTAAATTGTGGCATCATTGATATTTCATGAATTCTTTTAATTAAATCTTGACCTTCTTTGTCTGCTGGATGTGCCTTTCCTGCAAAAATTAATTGTACAGGTCTATCTTGATTATTTAAAATTTGTGTAATTCTTTCAATGTCTTTAAAAATTAATGTTGCTCTTTTATAAGTTGCAAATCTTCTTGAAAATCCAATTGTTAGTGCATTTGGATTTAATTTAGATACCATATCATTAATTTCTTCATAACTAAATCCAGACCTTCTTAAACGATTAGTTGTGTTGTCTTTTACTAACTTTAATAATGTTTCTTTCCTATTTTGATGTACTTCCCAAAGTTCTTCATTTGGTATTAAATTAATTTTTTCCCATACTTCGTCTTTATGAATATTATCTTGCCAATATGGAATTAAATATTTATTATATATTTTTTTCAAGCTTGGTGCAAGCCATGTACATGTATGAATTCCATTTGTTACATGAGTAATTGGTGATTCACTTGCTGCTATTTCTGGCCAAATTTCTCCAAACAATTCTCTAGATACTGCACCATGTAATTTACTTACTCCATTTTTCTTTCCTGCTACTTTAAGAGCTAAAATTCCCATATTAAATCCTGACTCTAAATATCTACAAGGCTTCATACCTAATTTTAAAAATTCTTCTCTGGATAATCCTAGTCTTATCCAGAATCCTTTAAAATATTTTTCTACCAAGTCAATCGGAAAAATATCATTCCCTGCAGGCACTGGTGTATGTGTTGTAAATACTGTTTTTGAAGAAGCTATATCTTTTGCAACTTCATAAGATACTTGCTTATCTTTTATTATATTTTTTATTAATTCTAATATTAAAAATGCTGAGTGTCCTTCATTCATGTGATATACAGTTGGTTTTAATCCTAATGTTCTTGTTAATAATTGTGTTCCTCCCATTCCTAGAACAATCTCTTGTTTTATTCTCATTTCTTGGTCTCCACCATATAACCTTAAGGTCACTTCTCTGTCTTCTGGCAAATTTTCCTCAATATCTGAATCTAATAAATATAATGTTACTCTTCCTACATTAATTTGCCAAACTTTTAAATATACATTTCTTTCTTCAAATTTAACATGAATTTTTAATTCTTGTCCATCTTCATCTTTTACAGGAATGATTGGTAAATTGCTTAGTTCTAAATTATTGTATTCTGTTTCTTGTTCTCCCCATCCATTTATTTTTTGATGAAAATAGCCATTTTTATATAATAATCCTACAGCTACTAATGGGATTCCTAAATCACTAGCTGATTTTAAGTGATCTCCTGATAAAATACCAAGTCCCCCAGAATAAATAGGAATTGTTTCATCTAATCCATATTCTGCTGAAAAATATGCTATTAAGTCTTTTCTGTTATCTGGATATATATTTGAAAACCATGTATTTTTACTATTTATGTAGTCATCAAATTCTTTTGTAATTCTATCATATTCTTTTAAAAATTCTGGATTTTCAGTAGCATTTTCCAACTTTTCTTGTGATACTTGTTTCAAAAATTTTATAGGATTTTTTCCACTTATTTCCCATAAATCTTTATCTATCATTTTAAATAATCTTAAAAATTCTGTATTCCATGACCACCATAAATTGTTTGATACCTCTAACAATTTCTCAATTCTCCTTGGTAATTGTGGGTTTACAGTTATTTTATTAAATATGTACATTTTTTATTTCCTCCTTAGTATTTTTAATTTATCTTTCTCTATTATCTCTATTATTCATCCTTCTTTGCATTGCTGCTCTTTTATTTAAAGATTTTTGGTATTCAATATATGCTATATTATTAGTCCTTGTTTTAGTACTTGCAATACCTTTTTTAAATTCCCTTACTTCTTCTTTCTTTGTAAGTGGTTGTTTTCTGCCTCTAGCTTGAGGTAGTGCACTTTTAGATTTTTGACTTGTAATAGTTCTTGCTGGAGCTTTTGGTTTTTTATAAGCTTGACTATATTCATCTAACATTCTTTCTATAGATTTTGTTGGTTTTTTACTAGCTTTTCCTTGCTTTTGTACACTCGTAATTAATTGTTGTGGCCTTTGAGGAGTTTTAGATGTATATTGACTTCTAGATGTATTAGTCTTAGTGCTTACACCACGAGTATTTTTTGTTTGAGTTCTTTTAACTGTTGACTGAGTCTTAACTCTTTGGGGTTGCTTTTTGGTTGTACTTGATTGTATTTTCTTAGTATTTTTACTTGATTGTGGCTTTGTTGTTCTTCTCACTTGACTTTTGGTAGTATTATAAGCTTTTTTTGTAGTACTATTGCTTTTTGAAGTTACATAAGGTCTTTGATTGTAGTAACTCCTTCTTGCTAAAGATTGTTTTCTTTCACTACTATAGTGACTTCTTCTTGTTGATGAATAAGCTCTACTTCCACTGTAACGTAATCTTGTACTATGAAAGCCACTTGATGCAGCTGTTGTTTTACCATAAGAAATTGTTTTCTTATGCCCCTTATTAGTATTATTTTTCTCTACTGTTTGTTTACTTACTTTTTGAGTTTCTTTTCTCACAGTTTGAGAATTTATGTTTTGTTTTTGTGGTATCTTTTTTTTCTTAGAAGTATCTTTTTTATCATTTAATTTATTATATACTTTTGAATAAGATTTATTTTTTTCAAATTCTCTTTTATAAATATCATTATGCAATGATTTTGATTTATATTTTTTTTGTGTAGTAGCTTGATTACTTTTAGTAATCTCAGGTTTTCTATATTTATTTAATTTTTTTGTAAATTTTTCTAAAAACTTTCGTGGATTTTGTTTTTTATCATGCTGTTTTTGCTTTTTATCACTACTTTTATTCACTTTCCTAACAGGTTTTATATTCATTAAAATATATTACCTCCTTTTAACATTATACTTCTATTATATCTATAAAAAATAAAAAGTACAAGTATTTTGTAATAATCATTTAAATTTTTTTTAATTAATGTGTGAAATTAATAATATCGCAGTGTATTCCTATTTTAGATTATTTTGATTGATTGTAATGAACAAAAAATAATCTAAAATAGGAATACACTGCAATATTATTAATTTATACATTAAATTTTAAAAGTTTAAATTAATTGTTATAAAAATCTTTATTCTTCTTTACTTGTATTAATTTTTAATAATTTAAAAATCTCTACAATTACAAATGGTGCAAAAATTAATAACATTAATTCTATAATATTTTCTGTAGGTAATATTGGTATACTAAATATTTCTCTTAAAGCTGGTATTATTAAAATTACTATCATTAACAATGCAGAAACAAGTACTGCTCCAATTAATTTTATATTATTAAATATACCTGTTTTAAATATTGATTTTTTATTATTTCTGACATTAAATACATGCACTAATTCTGATAAAGCAAGTGTTACAAATGCCATAGTTTGCCCCACTTCAATTTTTGATTCTTCTAAGCTTAAATCTCCAATTGGTTCTTTTATTGTTCCAAGACCAATCATAAAAGCTCCAAGTGTTAATATTCCTATCATTACACCTTGATAAATTACTCTCCATACCATTCCTTTTGTAAATACACCTTTACTTGGTTTTAAAGGTTTTCTATCCATAATATCACTATTTGCTGGATCAAATGCTAATGCTAAAGCTGGTAATGAATCAGTTACTAAATTAATCCATAAAATATGAATTGGTAATAATATTTCTAAATGGTTTAAATCTGAAATTCCAAACCACTCACCAAATAATGGTGTTAAAAGTGTTGCAAAAAATAATACTACAATTTCTCCTATATTACTTGATAATAAAAACTGAATTACCTTTAAAATATTGTCATAAATTCTTCTTCCTTCTTCTACTGCTGAAACTACTGTTGCAAAGTTGTCATCTGTTAGAATTACATCTGCCGCTTCTTTTGCAACATCTGTTCCAACCTTTCCCATTGCACAACCTATATCTGCTTTTTTAAGTGCTGGACTATCATTTACGCCATCACCTGTCATAGCTACAATTTCACCATTTCTCTGCCAAGCTTTTACTATTCTGACTTTATGTTCAGGTGAAACCCTTGCATAAACTGAATATCTCCTAACATTCTTCTCTAATTCTTCATCTGACATCTGTTCTAATTCTAGACCAGTAATTGCTTCATCATCATTTTCTAATATCCCTAATTTTTTTGCAATTGCTGTTGCTGTAATTTTATGGTCTCCTGTTATCATAACTGTTTTTATTCCAGCTTTTTTACATTTCTCTACAGCTCTTTTTGCTTCTTCTCTTGGTGGGTCTATCATTCCCACCATTCCAATAAATATTAAATCATTTTCCAATTCTTGCATTTCTTCTTTTGATGGAAGATGATTAATTTCTTTATATGCACATCCTAATACTCTTAAAGCCTCTTTTGCCATTTCTTCATTTTTTTGTCTTATTTTATTAATGTAATCATTTAAATTATCATGTTTTTCATTATTAATCTCATAAGAATTACATCTTTTTAATAATTCATCTATTCCACCTTTTGTGTAAACTATATATTTTCCATTTACTTCATTTATAGTTGTCATTAATTTCCTGTCAGAATCAAATGGAATTTCTCCTAATCTTGGAGTTCTATCATAAATACTTGGATCAAAATTTAATTTAAATGCCATATCTACTAATGCTGTTTCTGTTGGATCCCCTGTCAAGTTTCCATCACTCGATATTTTTGTATCATTACATAGCATATTTGCATATACTAGTTTATTTAATTCTTCATCAATTTCATTTTCTTGAATGTTTTTTATATCTCTAATAGCATCATTCCAAAATATTTTTTCAACAGTCATTTCATTTTGAGTTAATGTTCCTGTTTTGTCTGAACAAATTACTGTACTACTTCCTAATGTTTCAACTGCTGGAAGTCTTTTTACAATAGCATTTTTCTTTACCATCTTTTGAACCCCGATTGCTAATACTATTGTAGATACTGCTACTAATCCTTCTGGTATTGCCGCAACTGCTAAGCTAACAGCTGTCATAAACATATTTATTGCTTCTTTTCCTTGTAATAATCCAATAACAAATATTACAACACAAATTACGATTGCTGCTATCCCCAATATTTTTCCTAATTGATTTAGTTTTCGTTGTAATGGTGTTTCTTGCTTTTCTGTTTCATTTATCATTCCTGCAATCTTTCCAACTTCAGTTGTCATACCTGTTTCTACTACAATTCCTTTTCCTCTTCCATAAGTTACCAAACTAGAAGAGAATAACATATTTTTTCTATCTCCAATCCCTATATTTGTGTCTTCTATTATTTCTGATGTTTTTTCTACTGGTACAGATTCACCTGTTAATGAACTTTCTTGTGATTTCAAATTTGCTTCTTCTATAATTCTTAAGTCTGCTGGTATATAGTCTCCTGTATCTAATATTATAATATCTCCTGGTACTAATTCTCTTGCAGGAATAACTAATAGTTTTCCATCTCTTATAACCTTTGAGGCATGGTCACTTAGCTTTTGCAATGCCTCAAGCGATTTTTCTGCTTTACTTTCTTGTACTACTCCTATAATAGCATTTACTATAACAACAATTAAAATAATAATTGTGTCTGTAATACCTTCTCCTTCATTAACACCCACTATTCCTGATACAATTGCAGCTATAATTAATATTATAATAGAAAAATCTTTAAATTGATCTATAAACCTTTGTAATAAACTTTTCTTCTTTGCTGCTTTTAATTCATTAAATCCATATTTTTCCCTAGCTTCTTGTATTTGCTTGTTTGTTAGTCCTTTTTCCATGTTAGTACTTAGCTGTTTTGCTACTTCATCCCTTTCTTTATTAAACCAGTTTTTTTCTTCCATCTGCATCTCCTCCTTTATTATTTTTTCCTTTTTTTTAAATAATAGAACAAAAGAAGTATAATAAAATTCTTTAGCCTTTTTAATTACTTTTCATTCCTTATCTTTGTTCCCTGCTAATTTTTACACAAGTATATTATAAAGAATGCTTAAATTATAGAAATTTTGTAGAATCTTTCTATAATTTAATGAGACTTTTAAAGGAATTTATTTTCCCTTAAAAGTCTCACTACTTAATTTTTTAAGCTTACTAACCAGATAATACTTTTTATTATCGCGATTGTTGATTAGTAAATTAAAGCTACTCCCTTTTAAAATTACTATATTATAAGTTACTACTGTTGACATCTACAGCTTTTCTGTTGTATTAGTTCAAACAGTAACTTTTTGGTGACCCCTACGGGAATCGAACCCATGATTCCACCTTGAGAGGGTGGCGTCTTAACCGCTTGACCAAGGGGCCTTTTTGACATGAAATATTTATACCATTTTTTTAATACTTAGTCAAGTTTTTTCTAATATTTCTTTAAGTCTTTTATTTTGCTTTGTTAAATATAAATAACCTATTAAAGCTTCAAAAGCTGTAGAATACATATAATCTTGTACATTTGAATTTTTAGGTAAATGATGATTTTCTGCATTTCTCCCTCTTCTAACAATATCTTTTTCTTTTTCTGTTAATTCATCATAAATCTTTTTTAGAAACTCCGCCTGTGCTTGTGCTTTAACATATTTAATAGATTGTATATGTAATGAATGTGGTTTTAATTTAGTTTCTTCTACTAATTTAGTTCTTATATATAATTCATAAACACAATCTCCTATATAAGCCCATGTTAATGGTGGCATTAAATTCACTTCATTTTCATCTTTTATTAATTCTATAAAATCTTCCAATTCTTACTCCTTTATTTTTACTTAATAGGTCTTTCAATTGTTATTTTTCCTAATTTTCCATTTTTAAATTCATCTAATAAAATTCTTGCTGTTTTTTCTTCGTCAATTCTTCCTCCAGACATAATACATCCTCTATTTTTTCCTATCTGCAAAAATATCTCATAAATATTTTCATTTTCTGGTCTTTCTTTTTCTAATGTTTCGTTTATATATTCTTCTTTTAGCTTATATCTCTCGCATAATTTATTTCTATAGTTTTCTAATAAAAACTTTGTTAATTGATATGCTATTTCTATTTTGTCTAATATTTCTTCCTTAATTGTTCCTGTGAAACATAAATTTAAAGCTACTTCTTCACTCTCAAATTTTGGCCATAATACTCCTGGTGTATCTAATAATTCTATTTTTTCATTAATTCTAATCCATTGTTTTTGTCTTGTTACTCCTGGTCTATTTCCAACTCCTGCTGATGTCCTTTTAGAAATCCTATTTATAAATGATGATTTTCCTACATTAGGTATTCCTAAAATCATTGCTCTTATTTTTCTCCCTACTCTTCCTTTTTCAGAGTGCATTTCTAAATCTACTTGCATTATTTTTTCTACTTTTTTTATAAAATTCTCTATTCCTTTTCCTGAATTGGAGTCAACTAATACTACTGGTATATTTTTACTTTCGAAGTATTCTACCCATTTTCTATTTTGATTTTCATCTGCCAAATCACATTTATTAAGTACAATTATTTTCTTTTTATTTTTAGTTATTTCTGCTATATTAGGATTTTGGCTTGATATTGGTATCCTAGCATCTAATAATTCTATTACAATATCGATTAATTTTAAATCTTGTATTATTTGCTTTCTTGTTTTTGCCATATGTCCTGGATACCAGTTAATGGAAACTTTAGAAAATACTTCTTGATTATCGTTTTTATTATTACTCATCTTTTTCACCTTCTATGTTTCAATTTGTTTTATTTTATGTACATATATTTACATTACGTATATCATATTAGACATAGATTATCTTTCCTTTCATATTCTTCATATTTAATATTAATTAGTATAACACACTTATTCTCAATTTACCATATCTTAAAAAGAATAAAATCAGCAAATTGCTGATTTTAAATTTTATTCTTCAACTATCATTTCTTTAATCTTCATAAGTCTAGAAGTAGAGGCTCTCTCATCCTCTGATAACTTAAGCTGAATATATTTAATAGTATCAATATAATTTGGAATAGTAACATTTTCAATAGCATTAACTCTTCTTCTAGTCTTTTTTATTTCAGACGAAATTAATTCAATTGCTTTCTCGTTTTGAGCAAGCTTTAATAAGCTTTCTGAAACCTCCGAAAAACTATTAATAGCCAAATCTAGTTCTGAAGTAGTATATGCTAATCCATAAAGTGCATTATTACAAATTTCATTTTTATCAATATCTGCTAAATTATTACTAAAATTGAATTTAGGTATTTTAACACTCATAATATTTACTTCGCTAATATCTATTGAAACTGACTTTCTTGGAATAATCAACGCTTCCTCAATATACTCTTCACCAATAACAGCTTTAGCAAGCATAAAACTTTGATAGGCATATTTAAGCATTTCATCTGACTTTCTACGAAGTTCTTGATTTTCTCTAACAAGATTTAAAAGCTTTTTTATTAATTCATCAAGTTTATCTTTTAAAAGTTTATGCCCTTTTTGTGCCGTCTTTAAAGACTTTTTCATATTAATACTTTCTATACGAGTTAAATTTACATTTAAAACAGCCATACATTTTTCCTCTTTTCTAAATACTATCTTATTACTTTTTACTCTAAAAACTGTAAATTATAATTTTAATCCTCTATATAATATTTCTCAATATATACATCTTTAATACGTTTTAATTCCTGTTTAGGTAATGTAGAAAGTAATTTCCATCCAATATTCAAAGTTTCTTCAATACTTCTATTAGTATCAAACCCTTGTGCAATAAATTCATCTTCAAAATCATCAGCAAATTTAGCATAAATTCTATCTAATTCAGAAAGAGCACTCTCACCTAAAATTGCCATTAACTCCTTAGCATCTTTACCACGAGCATAAGAAGCAAACAACTGATTTAATACACCAGAATGATCTTCTCTTGTTTTTCCATTACCTATACCTTCATTTTTTAAACGTGATAATGAAAGTAACACATCAACAGGAGGAGTCTTCCCTCTTTTATTCAAATCTCTACTCAAAACAATTTGCCCTTCTGTAATGTAACCTGTTAAGTCTGGAACAGGATGTGTTTTATCATCTTCTGGCATTGTTAAAATTGGTATCATTGTTACAGATCCTTCTTTTCCTTTTATTTTCCCAGCACGTTCATAAATTGATGACAAATCTGTATATAAATATCCTGGATATGCTCTTCTTCCTGGTATCTCTTTTCTTGCTGCAGAAACTTCACGTAATGCTTCTGCATAGTTTGTCATATCTGTCATTATAACTAAAACTTGCATATCTTGTTCATAAGCTAAGTATTCAGCTGCTGTTAAAGCCATACGTGGTGTTGATATACGTTCTACTGCTGGATCATTTGCTAAATTTATAAACATTACTGACCTACTTATTGCTCCTGTTTCTTTTAAATTGTTTACAAAAAATTCTGCATCTTCAAATGGAATTCCTATCGCTGCAAAAACAACAGCAAATTTTGAATCTTGTTTTAATACTTTTGCTTGTCTTGCCATTTGTACTGCAAGTTCTGCATGTGGAAGTCCTGACCCTGAAAATATTGGTAATTTTTGTCCTATTACTAATGTATTTAGACCATCTATTGATGATACCCCTGTTTGTATAAATTCTGATGGGAATATTCTTGCTGCTGGATTTATTGGTTTTCCATTTATGTCCACTTTTTTGTCTGCTATTATATTTGGCATTCCATCTATTGCTTCACCCATTCCATTAAATACTCTTCCTAAGATGTCTTTTGATACTCCTAATTCCAATCCTTTTCCTAAAAATCTTACTTTTGATTCTTTTAAGTTTATTCCTGTACTGCTTTCAAATAATTGTACTAATGCCGCATTTTCTGTAACCTGTAATACTTTACATAGTCTTGTCTCTCCATTTTGAAGTTTAATCTCACCAATTTCATCATACTTTACATTATCTACTTTTTCTATTAACATTAAAGGTCCTGCTGTTTCTTTTATTGTCTTATATTCTTTTATCATTATACTAGACCTCCTTTTTCCATAATGCTTTCTGTTTCTTCTTCTATTGCTTTTTCTATTGCATCAAATTCTATATCTGTTTTTTCTTCTTCTATAAATTTTGCTTTTCCAATTCTTGAAACATAAGGTAATTTGATGTATTCTTCTACATCTACTCCCTTTTCTATTGCTTTGCTCATTTTATCATAAAATTTAAATATCATCTTTAATATTCTTTCTTGTTTATGACTTG
Source organism: Clostridia bacterium (assembly GCA_022794055.1). GTDB lineage: Bacteria > Bacillota > Clostridia > TANB77 > CAG-508 > CAG-269. The sequence continues at coordinate 1,949 of JAAWEA010000047.1, read as the reverse complement.
AAGCATAACAATCTACATCATCAAACGCATCTTGTGCCAAATAGTCTTCTCTTAATATTCTAGCAACTTCTAATGTTACTCTATCTTTATTTGAAACTGCATCTATACCTACTAATTGAACTATTTCTTGAAGTCTTGCTTCTTCTTGTAAAATTGCCATTGCATTATTTTTAAGTTTTACAAATTCATCACTAATATTCTTTCTTTCCCAATTTTCTGCTTGTTCTTTATATAATGAATAACTTGTTAACCAGTTAATTGATGGGAAATGTCTCTTGGCTGCTAAACTTGCATCTAGCCCCCAGAATACTTTTACAATTCTTAAAGAACTTTGACTTACAGGTTCTGATATATCTCCTCCTGCTGGAGATACTGCACCTATAACTGTAAGTGTTCCAATTCTTCCATCATCTCCTAGGCATTCTACCTTTCCTGCTCTTTCATAAAATTCTGCTATTCTTGAACCTAGATATGCTGGATATCCTTCCTCTCCTGGCATCTCTTCTAGTCTTCCACTCATTTCTCTTAAAGCTTCTGCCCATCTTGATGTAGAATCTGCCATTAATGCTACATTATATCCCATATCTCTATAGTATTCTGCAATTGTTATACCTGTATATATTGAGGCTTCTCTTGCAGCAACAGGCATATCTGATGTATTAGCAATTAATACTGTTCTATTCATTAATGAATCTTTTGTTTTCGGATCTATTAAGTTTGGAAATTCTGTTAAAACCTCTGTCATTTCATTTCCACGTTCTCCACATCCTACATATATAATAATATCTGCATCTGCCCATTTTGCAAGTTGATGCTGTATTACTGTTTTTCCACTACCAAATGCTCCTGGTATAGCACAAGTTCCTCCTTTTGCAATTGGAAAAAATGTGTCTATTACTCTTTGCCCAGTTACTAACATATCATCTGGATTTAATTTTTTATTTACTGGTCTTGACCTTCTTACTGGCCATTTTTGAAGCATCTGTATATCATGTTGTTTTCCTTTTTTATCTTCTACAATACATATTGTTTCTGTTACAGTATAATCTCCTGATTTTATTTCTTTTATTATACCTTCTATTCCTACTGGAATCATTATTTTACAAGCTATTGCTTTTGTTTCTTGTACAGTTCCTATAATAGTTCCAGCTTTTACTGTATCTCCAACATTTTTCTTAGGAATAAATGTCCATTTCCTATTTTTATCTATACTATTTACTTCAATTCCTCTTTCTATATTTTTTCCAGTTCTTTCATATATTTTGTTAAGAGGTCTTTGAATCCCATCATATATAGAAGTCAACATTCCTGGACCTAATTCTACACTAAGAGGCATTCCCGTTTGTACAACTTTTTCATTTGCTCCAACTCCTGCTGTTTCTTCATATACTTGTATTGACGCATTCTCTCCATGCATTGCTATAATTTCACCTATTAGGTTTTTGTCTGATACTTTTACAACATCAAACATATTTGCATCTTCCATTCCCTTTGCTACAACTAATGGTCCTGATACTTTTGTTATGATACCTTGTTTCAATATTTTCATCCCTTTCATATTAAGACTTTTTTATTTAAACTTTCTTAATTATTACTTTCTTTAAAGTTTATTTCTATTCCAACTGCTTTTTGTACCATATCTTTTATTCTTTTTTCTCCATAATGTAAATTTCCTGTATTACTTGGTATGGTTACAATTGCTGGTATTTTATTTTCTTGTAATTTTTCTAAATATTTTTTCGCCTTTATACTTACATTTTCTGTTATATATATAATGGCATAATTATCTTCTATCAATTTAGGGATAATTTTTTTAACGTCCTCTTCTTCATAAGCTGGATATATGTCCATTCCTATAGCAGAAAATCCAAATATTGACTCTCTATCTCCTACTACTGCTATTTTATACATAACTTTCCCTTAGCCTTTCTTTAATCTTTTCAGTACTT
>JAAWEA010000046.1 GCA_022794055.1 Clostridia bacterium | reverse complement strand
ATTCATTTCTTATAACTGGGAATTACTTCATCTTATGCTGCTTCTATATCATATCCAGATGAATATTTTGTTTTTATTACTTTTAGATTTATTTCTTTATCTTCAAATCCTTTTGATACTTCAAATCCTCTAATTTTTTCCATTTTATTACCTCCTATATTTTTATTATTTTTTCATATTTATTTTTAATTGTCAAGTACTACTATTAAAAGCTATTTCTATAAAGTTTTGATTTTTATATAGAACAAAAAAAGAGGAATATATAATTCCTCTATGTTATTCAATTTTTAAACATTTTCCTTTGCATAAAAATATAAATTCTTCTTTATACTCTTGATTCAACAATCAATTTAATTCCTGTTCTTCCTTCACCTTCTACTTCAACATCTGCAAATGCTGGTATACATACTAAATCTACACCTGCTGGAGCTACAAATCCTCTTGCTATAGCTACTGCTTTTACAGCTTGATTTAATGCTCCTGCTCCAATTGCTTGCATTTCTGCTTTGCTTGATTCTTTTACTAATCCAGCAATTGCTCCTGCTACTGAATTAGGATTTGATTTTGCTGAAATTTTCAAAATTTCCATTTTCTTTTGCCTCCTATTAATTTATTTTTTGTTGCAACTTTTATAAAAATATTTTACAATATTTGGAAATGATTGTAAATACTTTTTTGGAAATTTTTTACATTTTTTATCGCAATAAATATTAATATTCGACTTTAGATTTTATAAAGAAATTCTTTTTATATTACTAACTTTATTAGTATTGTCATTAACTTCAAAAATTACACCATTAAATATACATTCACCTTCTGCAATTTTATATTTTTCTGGTAATGATGTAGTTAATCTTTTTATTGCTACTCCTATATCCATTCCTAAAACAGAATTTTTCGGCCCTGTCATACCTATATCTGTTATATATGCTGTTCCTTTTGGTAATATTTTTTCATCTGCTGTTTGTACATGTGTATGAGTTCCAAATACTGCTGTTACTCTTCCATCTAAATAATATCCAAGTGGAATTTTTTCGCCTGTGGCTTCAGCATGAAAATCTATGAAAATCATATCTACTTGATTTTCAATTTTATCTACTATCTTTTTTGCTATTAGAAAGGGATTTTCTGTTAAAATATTAATTTCTGCTCTTCCTAATAAATTAATAACTGCTATTTTCTTATCTTTACACTGATATATATTATAACCTTTACCAACTACTCCTTCTGGATAATTTGCTGGTCTAATAAGTTTAGGATGATCTATAAATTTGAAAATATCTCTTTTCCCCCAAGTATGATTCCCCATTGTAATTACATCAACATTTTCAGCTATTAGTTCATCAAAATTCTTCTGATTAATACCAAATCCATCTGCTGAATTTTCTGCATTTACAATTATAAAATCTATTCCTTCTGTTTCTATTAATCCTGGTAGTATATGTTTTAATTCTTTTACTCCTACATAACCTATAATATCTCCAACTGCTAAAATTTTCATTTAAGTGCCTTCTTTCTTTTTTTATATTCTTTATTATCTTATCATATATAATTTTTTTTCTCAATATTAAAGTACTAACATTTAAATTTTTTAATATTGATATTTGTGTCTTGTAAAAATAAAAAATAGGTTAAGTAAATACTTAACCTATTTTTTATTTATTTTGCATAATCTACAACTCTTGTTTCTCTAATTATATTGACTTTAATTTGTCCTGGATAATCCATTTCATTTTCAACCTTTTTAGCTACATCTCTTGCTAATATTGTCATTTGATTATCATCAATTTTATCAGGTTTTACTATTATTCTAACTTCACGCCCAGCTTGAATTGCAAATGACTTTTCAACACCATCAAATGAATCTGCTATTTCTTCAAGGTTTTGTAATCTTTTAATATATGCTTCTAATGTTTCTCTTCTTGCACCTGGTCTTGATGCACTAATTGCATCTGCTGCTTGAATTAGTACTGCTTCTAATGTTTGTGGTTCTACATCTTCATGGTGTGCTTCTACTGCATTTATTACTAATGAATTTTCTTTATATTTTTTCAATATTTCTACACCAATTTCAACATGTGTACCTTCCATATCATGATCTAATGCTTTTCCTATATCATGTAATAACCCTGCTCTTCTTGCAAGTTTAGCATCTAAACCTAATTCTTCTGCCATAATTCTTGCTAAATTAGAAACTTCTATAGAATGGTTTAAAACATTTTGTCCATAACTTGTCCTATATTTTAGTTTTCCAATTAATTTTACAATATCTGGATGTAATCCAATTACACCTGTTTCTAAAACTGCTCTTTCACCTTCTGATTTAATTGTTTCTTCTATTTCTTGCTTTGCTTTTTCCACTACTTCTTCTATTTTTGATGGGTGAATTCTTCCATCATCAATTAATTTTTCTAGTGCAATTTTAGCAACTTCTCTTCTTAATGGGTCAAATCCTGATAAAACTACTGCTTCTGGTGTATCATCTATTATTAAATCAACTCCTGTTAGCGTTTCTAATGCTTTAATATTTCTACCTTCTCTACCAATTATTCTTCCTTTCATTTCATCACTTGGAAGAGCTACAATTGATACTGTAGTTTCTTGAGAGTGGTCTGCTGCACATTTTTGAACTGCATAAGTTAACAATTCTTTTGCTGTTTTATTTGCATCTTCTTTTGCCTTTTGATTTGCTTCTCTAATAATTGCTGCTTTTTCAACTGTAATATCTTTTTCAACTTCTTTTAATAAAAATGATTTTGCTTCTTCCTTTGTTAAGGCTGCAATTTTTTGAAGTTCTTTCATTTCTTGTTCATGTAATTTTTCAATTTCTTGTTTTTGTGTGTCTAGTTCTTTTACTCTTAATTCTAAATCTTGTTCTTTTTTTTCAAAGTTTTCAGAACGTTTGTCAAGATTTTCTTCTTTTTGGATTAATCTTGCTTCTTGTTTTTGTACTTCGCCTCTTCTTTCTTTAATCTCTTTATCTAATTCATTCCTACTGTTTACAATTTCTTCTTTGGCTTCAATAATTTTTGACTTTTTAAGGTTTTCGGCTTCTGTTTTTGCCATATTTACTATTTTTTTAGCTTCTTCTTCAGCACTATTTATTTTAGATTCTGCAATTTTTTTTCTATATGCAATTCCTATAATGACTCCTATTGCAAGTGAGATTAAGACAGCGGCGATTATGATTCCTATATTCATGAATCAACACCTCTTTCTTATTAAATTTTCAATGTTCGAATCAAATATAT
>JAAWEA010000045.1 GCA_022794055.1 Clostridia bacterium | reverse complement strand
GTGTGTGTGTGTGTGTGTGTGTGTGTACAGTTTCAAGCTCTTTAGCTTTTTTCATATTTTATCTCTCCTCTTTTGCATTTTAATAACATTTTTTATCTAATGATAATTTATCACAAGTATTATAATAAAACAAGATTTAAGATAAATTTTTATCCCCCTGTTTTTATTAAAAAACAGGGGGATATATTGGCTATAATTAATGCTGATTCAAATATTGTTTAAATTTATAAGAATGTTTTATAAAACCATTCTTTTCATAAAATCTATGTGCTTTTTCATTATTTATATAACTTGTTAATTCGATTACTTCACAATCAATATCTTTTGCATAATTTATAGCATCTTTCAATAGTTCTTTTCCAATACCTTTATTTCTATATTCTTTGTCTACAATTAAGTCTTCTATAAAACTTTGCTTTTTTTCTCTATGCAATTTTAATTGAATTTCTGATGTCAAGACACCTACAATTTTATTATTTATTAGAGCTACAATATAATAGCTATTCTTGTCTATTAACTTTATTTTATAAATTTCTTCAAATTTACTAAATTTAATTTTGTTTTGATATAACTCATTTAATAATTCAAATACTCTATTCAAATCATCTAATTCTATTTTTCTTATCTCTATATCCATTCAATTCTCTCATTTCTATAAATTTTTAATATTTTTTGACTTTTTACTTATAAATAGTTTATAATAATAAATATAAGGAAATGACAAATCCACAAACGTGGTTTTGCCGATATATTGATTAAAATAAACCAAGTGCTCGGCTAAGCAGAATGGTTTATTTTTTTATCTATTTATGTAGTTGCTTATCAACCCAGTTCTTATATAGAACTGCTGTCAAGGCAACGTTTAATGTTAAAGATAACATTAGTAATATTATATAAAAAATATCACTTTAACCATAAACATCACCACCCTTCCTACGAAAATTCGTAATTTAGGTGGCAAAACCACATCTGCTTTTTATCATTTCTACTAATACAAGCCAACAAAACATTTCTTTGTAATTTTTTTCGATTTAGAAACCCTTACAAACTTGATTAGTTATAACCAAATTATAACCAGAACACATATTGTAATTGACAAATAGCTTGAAATCAGTATATTCGGCTATACCTCCATAATAATTGGTATAATCATTGGATTTCTTTTTGTTTTTGAAAATATATAATCTCTTAAATTATCTCTAACAGTTGATTTAATTGTAGCCCAATCTCTAATTCCCTTTTCCTCACATTTAAAAATTTCGTGTCTTACAACATTTTTTACATCATCCATTAAATTCTCAGATTCTCTAACATATACAAATCCTCTTGAAATAACATCTGGTCCTGAAACTACTTCTCCTGTTGAAGAATTCATAGTTAAAACAATAACTATTAATCCATCTTGTGATAAATGTTGTCTATCTCTTAAAACGATATTTCCAACATCTCCAACGCCTAATCCATCTACTAAAATTCTGCCATTAGGTACCATACCATTAAATTTCATTTCATTTTCATCTATTTCTACTACTTTTCCATTTTCCATAAGTAATATATTTTTGGCAGGAACCCCCATCATTTGAGCTGTTTCAGCATGTGCTCTTAATTGTCTGTATTCTCCATGCACTGGTATAAAAAATTTAGGCTTTGTTAAAGCAAATATTAGTTTTTGCTCTTCTTGGCAAGCATGTCCAGATACATGGACGTCTGCTAAAGCGCTATATACAACTTCTGCACCTATTTGCATTAAATCATCAATTACTCTTGATACAGATTTTTCATTTCCTGGAATTGGATTTGCAGATATTATAACTAAATCATTTGGTGTAATTTTTACTTTCCTATGTTCTCCTGCTGCCATTCTTGTTAATGCTGACATTGTTTCTCCTTGACTTCCTGTTGTTATTATTACTAATTGCTCATCATTGTACGTTGACATTGTATCTATATCAATAAATATATCATCTGGACAATCTATATATCCTAACTCTTTTGCAGTAGTAATCATATTAATCATACTTCTACCACAAATTGCAATTTTTCTTTTATATTTTACTGCTGAACTTACTATTTGTTGAACTCTATGAACATTTGATGCAAATGTTGCAACTACAATTCTTTTTGTACATCTTTCAAATAAATCATCAAATACAGGACCAATTGAGCTTTCAGACATTGTAAATCCTTTTCTTTCTGCATTTGTGCTATCTGACATTAAAGCTAATATTCCTTGATTCCCAAGTTCTGCAATTCTTCCAAAGTCCATTATTTTTCCATCAATTGGAGTGTAATCTATTTTAAAATCTCCTGTATGAAGAATAGTTCCAACTGGTGTTGTTATTGAAAGCATAACAGAGTCTGGAATACTATGTGTACTTCTAATAAATTCTACCTTGAAATTCTTTCCAAAGTTTAATGTTTGTCCTTGTGTTATTTCTATTAATTTTGAACTTCTTAATATTCTGTGTTCTTCTAATTTATTTTTGATTAATCCTATTGCTAATTTAGGAGCATAAACAGGCATATTTATTTGTTTTAACAAATATGGCACACTTCCAATATGATCTTCATGCCCATGTGTTATTATTAATCCTTTTATTTTATCTACATTTCTTTGTAAATACGTAATATCTGGTATAACTAAATCAATTCCTAACATATCATCTTCTGGAAATGATAGTCCACAGTCTACTACTATAATATCATCTTCATATTCAAAAACTGTAATATTTTTTCCTACTTCATGTAAACCACCTAATGGAATTATTTTTAATTTTGGATTTTTGAATATATTGTTTCTTTTTTGGATTTTGCCTTCAGTTTTAGTTTCATTTTGAATTTGTTTTGTTTTTCTTGGCTTTCTACTATTATTTTTTATTGTTTCCTTTTTGTTAACTTTTTCTTCTTGCTTTCTTTCTTTAGATTCTCTTTTTGCATATTCTTTTACTTGTTTTTCTTCTCCTCTAGTATTTCTTTTTACTTTACTTTTTGTTTCCGACTTAGTTCTTGGGTTTGTTCTTGTTGCTCTCGTTTTTTTCTCTACTTTTTCTTCTTTATTGTTTAAATTATCTTGTGTTGTCATTATTTTTCCTCTCTTTCATTTTTTATTTTTTTATTTAAAATACTTTAATTTATTCAATTTTAATAATCCCTTTTGTTTAAAAACAATATTAATTATAGATTGTTACTATATATAAAAAATAACAATCTACTTTTTTATTATACTTTATTTTTTAATCCGTTCTATTTTTTGTATTTTTCCGCTCTCTTAAACTTTTTGGGTTTTATAAAATCTCATTTTTTGCCCTATTGGCAATCTGATTGTTATTATACTATACTTTTAAAAAAAAGTCAAATTTGTTACTTAATTTAATATTATTTTTAATAATTTAATACAAAAAAATCCAGCTAATATGAATCTGGATTTTTTAATTTTATTCTTATATTTCCATTTGAGTGGCTAAAAATGTTGCTGCAGATTGTGCTACTTTTTTCTCAACTTCGTTCATTTTTGTATTAGAATCCTTTGACATTAGTATTACTGTACCTATTGAATCTCCATTAGATATAATTGGATATACAATTTGCGCATTATACTTTTTATCTGTCTTATCATTTTTTGTTATTGGCATTGACATATCACTGTTTTCCTTGCTTGTATACACTTCTTTATCTTCCATTAGTTTTTCTAACTCGGAACTAACATCTTGCTCTAAAAATTCTTTTTTTGAACCTCCTGATACTGCTATAATTGTATCTTTATCTGTAATACAAGCTATATGTCCTGTTGTTTTTGCTAATGTTTCTGCATATCCTGTTGCAAATTCTGATAATTCTCCTATTGGAGAATATTTTTTTAATATAATTTGTCCTTCTCTATCAGTAAATATTTCTAACGGATCACCTTCTTTAATACGAAGTGTTTTTCTTATTTCCTTTGGAATTACTACTCTTCCTAAGTCATCTATTCTTCTTACTACTCCAGTTGCCTTCATTATTTATCCTCCTTTAATTTCAAGTCTAATCTTATTATCTCAAAAGAGGAAAATTTTATACATTTTTGTTATTTTTATTTTTGTTTTATTTTTTCTTTATTATTAATTTTTTTTATTTCTAAAATTTCCATAGATTTTTTTATAAATTCATTTTTCATAAAATATTTCCATATACTTCCACTTAAGTAATTTTCTATCATTATGATTTCAATTCCTTTGTCAATTCCTATATATTCTTTTGCAAACCATGGTTTCTCATTTTCTAAATTATATCCATCTTTTAGTCCATATTTCCCCCATAATTTTGGAAATGTATTATAATAATATTCTAATGCTTTTATGCTTTGCTTTGGTGTAAATACAATAGAACCTATTGCTCCACAAGGTGTTACAGTTCCATCATTTTCTAATTCTAAATCGATATCAGCTGGCTTTGCCCCTGGACTAATATAACCTTTTGGAGACAGACAAGCCGTCAATCCCCATGAATTTTCATTAAATGTCTTAAATTTATTTTGATTGTCAATACAATATTGCCTATTAGCCTTTGTTGCTTTAACAGAATTATTAAACCAATCTATTTCATCTCTATCTTTTTTATTTCTAAAATCTATCCAAGCATGTGAAAATTGATATGTAAATAGTGTGCCACAATATGTATAAATTATATCTTTTTCTTCTTTATAATCTGCTTTTTTTCTCTGGAAATCATAATACATACTTTTATCTATTGGATATGTTGGAGAACTTACTCCTAAAACATATAACATAAGCTGTTCTGCATACATATCCCAACTTCCCCAAAATCCTTGTTCTGGTTTGTATCCCATATAAAAGAGATTATTGCTTTTATTTCTATACCATTCCCAATTAATATTTTCGTACAATTTTTTTGCTTTTTCTTTTACTTCTTTTCCAAAATATTCTCCTACTGTAATTGCTCCACAAATAAATATTGCTGTATCTATAATTGAGACTTCACAGTTCCATTCTCTTTTTCCATTTTTCATATTTACAAAATGATAAAAAAATCCATTTTCTCCTTCTACATTATTTAAAAATGTTTCTAATGTTAAATTCGCTCTTTCATAAGCCTTTCGCTTTGTTATCCATTTATGTTCTACCCCAATTACTAATGCTGCTAATCCATATCCTACTGATGCTATACTTGCTACTTCTTTAGCTAAAATTGTTTTATCTCTAATTAGTCCATATCCTTCACTGTTTTTGTCTGTATTGGCTTCTTTTATAAAAAATTCATAACTCTTTCTTAATTCTTTTATTACCAATTCTTTTCCATATTTTTTAATAATTCTCATTAAAAAAATCACCTCTTAACATTATTATATACCGCTAAAAAGTTTATTTTCAATGGTATTTTTTTGCAAAAGAGGGAAAAAAGGTCCAGGACCAATTTTCCCTCTTCGCTTAAAAAGTAAATATGCTGTACTAAATATTTGTTAAAATTTCTTGAAAATTATAAGGTAATGCTTCGATATATTCGTTCTTCTCTCCTTCTCTAAGATGAGTCCACATAATTAATGACGCATTGTTTTTGGTGTGATTACTTACAACTTCATACAATTTCACACTTTTCACATTATCTTCTTTAACAGTTGTAATTACTATGTAATCCCGTTTACTCACATCTACTACTTCTCCATCTTTGCGCTGACATTTTGAATTGAATACTTGAATTTTTGAATCCGACTGCATTTCTCTTTGTATAATCTGCATGCATCCATTTTTTAACGTTATATCACCTATTGTCTCAAATGTAAATTTTGATTTAAATAGGCAAATGTCTTGCATTCCTTGATACATAAGATATAATTGTTGCATTACTCCTCTTTCTCTTAATTCATAAAAAAGCGATTCATTTTCCAAATAAAATAAAGAATTAGAATATTTGTTTAAAACTCTCTCTATTTTATCTACACGTGTTTTAACTTCATCTTCAAAGCTTACTACACTTGCTTTCTTCTTGATTAGCAACTTTAATATTGATAGTGCATTTCTTCCTCTTATTCCTATTTGGGTATTTCCATCTGTATCTCTTGCAAATTCTTTTAGTGTTGCTAAGTCTTCTTTCAACACTAAAAGTTTATTTCCAAAGTATAATAAGTCTTTTAAAATGTACTGTGCGATAGAAACATTGCAAACACTTGGGTCAATTAAAATTGTTTTATCAACCTCATAGTATCTTTGCAAGCATTTCCTTACAAATTCTTTCCGTTGTTTCTCTCTTAAATTCTTTTCATTCATTTTACTTTCTCCTTTACTTTTTAATTTTTATTGGTCTTTTATTGTTTAACCAAAGACTTTACATAACTATTTTAATTGTACCATATTTTTCCTATATTTTCAATAAAAATTATATTACTCCGATTTTTTTCTTCCTTTTTTGGAATAATATTTACTTTATATTTATCAATAATAACACCTAAGCTTTTAGAAAATTCTTTAAACATAACAATCTTAATAGTTTGATCTTTGCCTTTTAAATAATCATCAACAATTTGCTTTAATAACTTAATGTTTTTAATTTCAGCTTCAATTTCCTTTGGAAATTTCTCAACTCTATTTAAAAGTTTCTCCTTTATTAAAACTATATCTTCATTACTTGCACATGATATTCTTTGAAATAATTGATAAGCATCATAATATTTAAAAATTGGAACATTCATACACTCATTTTCAAATTTATCATAAAATTCTTCCATTTTCATAGGTATACATTTAAATAACTCTTCTGCTTTTTCTTGATACATTTTATCTAGTAATTGATTATTTAATTGATTAAAATGTTTTAATATTTCATTCATGTCTTCTTCAATTTGCTCTATTGCAATTTTAGAAAGTTCTTCCTCTACATTTGGACAATAATTTGATTTAAGTGATGAAAGATTCATACCATTAAAGAATACACTTTTCAATGATTTTATATCATATTCAATTAATTCCCTTCTTGAAAAATAGCTAAAATATGCGTATATCTTAACAATATCAATTAATTCTAGATTTCCTTGTTTTACATCTAACAACACTTCTAATACAATTTTTCCAAATTCTTCATCTGAAATTTTCCAATATTCTTCTGTAAGAATTCTCTTATATCCTGGCAAGTTTTCTGTATCTACTGTATTTCTAATAGTTTCCATATTTTCTTTAAAAAGTCTCATATCAAATATTCTAGTTCTAACATAATATTCAATAAATTTAAAAAATCTATATTCAGCTTTAAAATTATAATAATAGTTATTATCAAATTCCTTTATATAAAACTGCCTGTTATCCATTAATATTCTTGACGATACTAATAATGACTTATATTCGCTATTATCTTTTATATTAATAAATTTATCTTTAGTTATTTTTCCAGCTTTAATTTCAAAAGAAATTGCTATTGTAAATATTAGCATTGTCTGCATTATTCTATTATTTAAGTTTGGGTAATTTTTATCTACCATTTCGTAAATTTTTTGAAAATCGTTTAAAGCATGTTTTAAAATTCTTAAGTTCCTTGTTCCGCTTCTTTCAAATGTTGTAATTATTAATCTTGTATTTTCTCTTAAAAATCTAATTAAATCTGGATTTTTTTCATATCTCATCAAAATTCCATTTATTATATAATCAAATTTCGGAGCATAGTCAAAAGTTTCTCCAATTAATTTTTCTTTAATTCTTTCATAATCATTTGCTTTATCAAAAACATGTTCAATTTTTCCTCTAATTTTTTCAACCATTGGCTTATCTGTAGTATTTAATTCACCTTGTTTATCTAAAAGATAAGTTGCTATAAATGTTTTCATTTCTATATTTGAACTTTTTAATTTAGTCGCTAACTCTTTTTCATTACAAATGATAATTGTTTTTATATGATCATGCTCTACAAAATTATTAATATAACCTAATATATCAATAACATCAACATTCGCCCTTTCTAAATCATCAAAGCATAGAACTTTATCATCTGTTGAAAAAAAGTCTGAATAGTCTATTTTATCTCCATTTTGTGTAACTCCAAAGAAATTAGCCATGTCAAGCCCTGTTTTAGCATACTCTGGAATGGTATTTTGACCTGTTGAATCCATAAATTTTCTTAAATTCTTGTCCATAAGTTGAGTAGTTTCAATAAATATTTTTTTACTAATCTCTTCAAGATTTGAAATTCCATATAAAGACATATAAATAGTTGTATATCTTTTGCCATTTAGTTGCATTGAATCAATCTTCTTTTTTATTTTATTATTCCAAAAGTGAGTTTTTCCAACTCCCCACTCTCCATTTATCATAATGGCATAGTCTGTATAGTCTGATCTTATATAATCCAAAATACTCTCTACTAAATCTTCCATTTTTACCTCCACTATTCCAGATGATACTAGTCTTTGGCTAATACTAGAATTCCTATTTCACTAGGATTACCTTGTCTTAAAATTTTACTACATTCATTTACTGTACTACCTGTTGTATAAATATCATCAATTAATAATACTTTTTTATTTTCAATTACATTTTTATTTTTTAATTTATAAACACCTTTTATATTTTCAAATCTCTTTTCCTTATTTAATTTGCTTTGCTCAACTATATTCTTTGTTTTTATTAAACAATTATTCAATAGATTTACTTTTGCATTTAAAGATATTTCTTTTGCTATTAAAAAGCTTTGATTATATCCTCTATCTCTTCTTCTCTTTTTACTTATTGGTACTGGCACTATTTTATCATATTTCTGTATTTTTTCAAATATTTTTTCATCTTTTAATACGAAACTAGAAAAGGTTTTATATAAATACGATTTATCATTAAATTTATAATCTAATATTAGTTTTCTTATCATTCCTTCATATTTAAAGCAATAAATTATTTCTTCAAAATATTTTCCTTTTATTTCTTCTTCATTTAATATCTTTTTTTCTGAATGTTTTTCTAATTTCATTTCACATTTTCTACATAAAAAATTTGATGCCTTTTTTCCACAAATTCCACATATTGGAGGATAAATTAGATTTAAAAATTTCTCTTTGATTTTAATTATTCTTTCACTCTTTCTTGATTTTAAAAATTTTATGATAGTTTTATGAATGTACATAAGGCTTTTTAATTATTTAAATTACCTTATGTGCATTTCATAATTATATTAACTTTCTTAATTTGAATTCTAATCCTGTATTTCTTTCTTTGCTATCTACATTTTGAATCATATAATTAACAACATTTTCACTTCCTATAATTATAAGAAGCTTTTTAGCTCTTGTTATTCCTGTATATAGTAAATTTCTTGTAAGTAACATTGGGGCTGCCTGTGGTGCAAGCATTATTACTACATCAAATTCACTTCCGCTGTGCTTTATGAATTGTAATTGCATAGCTATGTTCTATTTGTTCTAAGTCTGTATACTCATACCAAGCTATTTTTTCATCATCGAACTGAATTTTTATAACTTTTTCTTTTTCATCAATTTCTACAATAGTTCCTATTTCTCCATTAAATACTCCTGCTCCTATTTCTATCTTATCTAATATGTCTTTTTTTCTTTCCCAAGTGATATCATAATTATTTTTAATTTGCATTATTCTATCACCTATTCTATAAGTTACTCCTCCACTTACTTTTTCTGGTAACTCTTCTATATTAGGATTTAATACTGATTGTAAGGCTTTATTTAATTCTTTTGTTCCAAGTACTCCTTTCTTTGTTGGAGTTAATACTTGAATATTTTTAAAGAAATCATAATTCCCAAATTTTTCTAATCTACCAGTTGTTAATGAAATTACTTCTTTAAGCATTTCTTCAGATGTTCTATGCTTTATAAAAAAGAAGTCTTGATTACTTTCCTCTTTTTCTTCATCTTTTCTTAAAAATGTTTCTCCATTATTTACTCTATGTGCATTTACAATTATTTTGCTTTTTGCTGCTTGTCTAAAAATTTTATCTAATTTGACAGTATTTATGACTTCTGAATTAATTAAATCTTTTAAAACACTTCCTGGACCAACTGATGCTAATTGGTCTATATCTCCTACTAATATTAGTTTAGTCCCTTGATAAATGCAATTTAATAGATAGTTTAATAAAAACATGTCCACCATTGAAAGTTCATCTACTACTATTACATCTGCATCTATTGGTTCTCCTTCATAATCACTATGTTTACCATTTATTCCTTCATCATCTAATTTTCCAATACAAAGTAATCTATGTAAAGTTGATGCTTCTTTTCCTGTTGCTTCTGTCATTTTTTTTGCTGCTCTTCCTGTTGGAGCAGTAAGGACTACTTTTTTATTTCTTTCTTCATATAAATCAATAATTGTCTTAATTATTGTAGTTTTTCCAGTTCCTGGCCCTCCTGTTATAATTGTAACATTAGTATCATTTATTGCTTTTATCGCTTCTTTTTGTCTTTCAGAAAGTTCTATACCTGATTTATTTTCTAAATTCTTTATTGTATTTTCAATGTTTTCTATTTTTTTCATATTTTTACTTTTGTCTAGTTTAGTTATTCTTGTTGCAATTTCTATTTCTACTTGATAAAAATTGTATAAATAAATCCACTCTATATCTTCTCTTTCTTCAATTACTATTTCCTCTTTTGACCTTAAATTAATTATATTATCTTCTACACATTCATAAGTAACATTTAATAATGCTTTTACAAATTCTACTAAATTATTTTTAATTGCACAAGAATGTCCATTATAAGTTGATTTAATTAATGCATATTTAATACCACTTTCGACCCTTTTTTGATTATCATTATTAATTCCTAATTTTAAAGCCATTTGATCAATTTGCTTAAAATCTACACTCTTGGCTAAATCCACTAATATATAAGGATTTGATTCGATTTGCTCTATTGCATTAATGCCTAATAAGTCGTAGATTTTTTTTGCATGTTCTGCTCCTAATCCAAATCTTTCTAGAAATCCTACAATTTGCCATACCTCCCAATTTTCTATGAAGCTTTCTGACATTTCTTGTGCTTTACTTTTTGATATTCCTTTTATTTCTGACAATTTTTCTGGATTAAACTTAAATATACTAATTGTTTCTTCTCCAAATTTTTGTATAATTTTTTTTGCTGTTACTTCCCCTATTCCCTTTATTGTTCCATTTGCTAGATATCTTTCTAAAGCTCCTAATGTTTCTGGCATTAATTTTTCAAAAGTATCCACTTTAAATTGCATTCCATATTCTTTATGTTCAATAAATTTTCCTATTATTTTTAATGTATCACCAGCTTTAACAAATGGTAAATATCCAACTATTGTTGTTTCCTCTTCTTCTGTTTCAAATACTGCAATTGTATAGCTATTAGTTTCATTTTGATATATTATGTCTGTTACTTCTCCTTTTAGTTCCAATGCACTTCTCCTTTTGTTTTTGTTTAGTTTATCATATTTCTTCAACATTATCAATTATTTCTTTACAATCTTTCCAACTAGTAACCTTTAAAATCTCATAATCTTTTGATAGTTTTTTTGCTATTTCTTTAGTATTATCACTTGATTCTAAATCTGCTACTATTATATTTTTTAATGATTCTTCTCTTCCATATAAAATCTTAAAAATTATTGAACGTAAAAAGCCTTCTATTCTATTTTCTTGATTTTTTACAGCTATAATTATATATATTCCATCTGCTTTCAATTTTGTATATGTAGAAAGGTATATCAAGTTTTTTATAATTTCAAATAGACCATAAATGGCTAATGTCCAAAATATTGTATTTAATACAAATTGTAACATTTTATTGCCTCCTATGGTCTATTATATGTTTTTTTATTTACTTAGGTTCTTAGTATATAGCTATAAATAATTTCTTTGTATTGTTACAGTCCCATTACCACCTTCTGCTCCATAAACACCACCACCATTACCACCTTTTGTGGCTTGTATTGTTCCTTCAGCAATCTGCTCTTTATAGAATATATTTATACTTCCTCCTCCTGTTCCATTTCCATACTGTCCAAACCTTCCATTTGATAAAATTTTATTGTTGTTTAAAATTGAATTTGCATATATTATTAATAGTCCTCCTCCTTCTCCTCC
>JAAWEA010000044.1 GCA_022794055.1 Clostridia bacterium | reverse complement strand
CCACTCCTCTCATTTATAATATTTTAAGCCGTCAAACTTAAAAATATTATATCATGTTGGGGTGGCATTTTTGTTACTCTGTGCAAAACTAAAAGTTTTCCGACACCCCCAGCATAGCTGGGGGATTACTCTAAAGTTATTAAAAAGGTATGAAGTTTAACTTCATACCTCTATTTTATATAATCATTTAAGTCTCTTAATTTATATTCTAAATCTCCCATTTTCTCTGTTGTTACATAGCCTGCTGTAGCTTTTATAACATCTGGAATTCTATTGACTACAGTTGCACATGTAAGTTCTACAGTTGAAGGTTTTTCTACTGTTATAGTTGTTGTAGGTTCTCCTTCAACAGTCCAAATATTTTTATCAAACTCATCTGGTGCATATACTTTTCCAATACATTCTGATTCAATTGTAATTCCTTCTTTTGTCTCAGTTGTTACAACTGCGCTCATTCCAGTTGCATCTCCTGCTTTTACTGTCATTCCTAATGTTGATGAATAAATATCTTCCTTATAAATTTGAGGCACACATTTTTGAGTTTGACTAATAACTGTCAACCCTAGTTTTGAACATAGCCATCCATTTACGTTCCACATATAAGATGGTATAAAATCTCCCTGTTCTATTATTTTATTTCTTTCTTCTGCTGAAATATTATCTGCAGATGCAATTTTTTCTTCAAATTCCGAAAGTGTTAAACCTGCTCCATGTGCTTCTGCTAATGCTATTCCATATTCTTCTACATTATAGCTTGAACTTCCTTTTATTTTTGTTATTTTCTGTGTAGAACCTGCAATTGATGTTATTAATTGTCCCCAATAAATATCTTGATATCCTGTTCCTGTTATTGTACAATTATTCTTTTTTGCTAATTCATCAATTTTATTTGTTAATGTTGGATTTGAATTTTGAGGATAAAATGCTTCTTCGCAAGTTGATATTGCATTTATTCCAAGTTCTGCACATAACATATAAGGTTCTTCTAATTCTGATATTAAACTTCTTGTAGTTATAACACATATATTTGGTTTAGTTACTTGCATCATTTCCTTTGCATTTTCTACTGATGTTACTACTACACCTAGTTTTTCTTTCCCTAGTATTTCTCCAATATCTTTTCCTATTAAATCTGGATTAACATCAACTGCTCCTACTATTTCAATTCCCTTTTCTAGCATATATCTCATTGTATATATACTCATCTTTCCTACACCATATTGTATCGCTTTAATTTTCTGTTCCATACTCTGAAACCTCCTTTTTACTTTATTCTATATTATTTTTAAAATAATATACATTTTATATCTCAATTCTTTTTACTTTTTTACACTATTGGAAATATTATCAAGCTAGTTAATTTATTATTGTTATAATTTGCTTATATATTCTATAAATGCTGTACATCCTTCTAAAATCTCATTATATGTTTTATCAAAATTTCTTGAATACCAAGGGTCTTCTATATCTCTAGGATTTTTTGTAAAATCTAAAAGCCTATACACTTTTCCTTTTAAATCTTTACAAAATATTCTATTTATATCTATAATATTTGATTGTTCCATTGCTAAAATATAATCATATTTTTCATAATCTTTTTTATTAAGTCTTTTTGCAATTTTACCATTACAAGAAATATTATGTTCTTGTAACTTTTGTTTTGCTAAATAATAAATAGAATTACCTTCCTCCTCATCACTTGTCCCAGCTGATTCAATTTTAAATTTATCTTCAATTTTATTCTTTTTTACCAAATCTTTTAATATAAATTCTCCCATTGGAGATCTGCATATATTTCCATAACATACAAATAAAACATTTATCATTTTATTTCCTCCATTATATCTTTTTTTCCTATATATTGAGTTGTAATTCTATTTTCTGGTTTTTTATCAAATATATATAGCACTAACAAAAATAACCATTCCAAAGGTTTCATTAAAATATATGTAATATCTGCTTGCCAAGATGTATGTATATGTTTAGATAATGGAAATCCATATTTATCATAAATATACCTTACAAATTTATGAAATTTTGGTGCTTTTTCTTCAATTAAATTTTCAAAAGCATTTGCTACACATAATTGTCTATTCACAACAATTTTTTCTCCATGCCTTATTCCCATTCTTATCGGCTTTACTAATCTTTCATGTCCTTTTAACGAAACTGTACACAAATAATGACCATCATAAGTAATTGGTGGTGGTGAAATTTCTCTTGATAAAGTCCAATCACTTGTTTCTAAAAATGCCTTTATAGCTTCATCTGGTCTTTGACCAAATAAAGTTAAAATACAAATCAATATTATAAGTAGTGGTAATGCTAAAATTATTGATAGTATATGCCATTTATTTGTATCATATAAAATTTTATTGCATTTATTTAAGAATTTATTTTCATATTCTTTTGGTCTTACATTTTTTTGTCTATAGTAATTTACTATTTCAATTTCTGCTCTAATGCTACACAAAATATAGTTTATAGGAAATAGTGCCAAAAATGGAATTCCATAAAATAAATTTTCTATCATACTAATGTTAAAAATCTGAATTATAAATACCACTATATATATTGAACATATTAAAATTCCTGACATACAACTAACGATAATTAATGGTGATAAATCTAGTTTTTTAATTCTTATTAAAAAATATGAAACTATGCCTACTATTAAAATTGATACAACTGTTGGCATACTCCATGATGAAATTGGTGCATGTGCAGTTACAGCTAATCCATCCAATATTATTGGTTTATTATAATCTTTAAACCCTATAAACTTATATAATGTTATTGTAAGAATAATGCCTAATATAAATGTTATAATATCTATTACATTTTCCTTTATTTTTTTCTTTTTAAATAAGTTTATTATATTAAAAACTGTTAATATTAATGGAAGAGCCAAACATATAAATCCAATAAGAAACCACAAAATTATTCTCATTTTTTACTCCTTAAATTTATAGTATAATAAAAAAATATTCCTTTAATCGCTAACGATTTCAAGGAATATTGCAATTTTTTTTGGTGCTCCCTCAAGGATTCGAACCTTGGACCCACCGGTTATGAGCCGGTTGCTCTGACCAACTGAGCTAAGGGAGCATAAGTATTTTTCTTAATGCAAGATACAGTATAAACTATTTTTTATACAATGTCAATATATTATTACAATTTTTTTTACAAAATGTCAACAAATATTTAATTTAAATAATTAAATAAACTTTTCAATTATTACATTTATTCCAAAATTTAATATTTTAACAAAAGCTTAAGATAGCTATTTGTTAATTTTTTAATAAATAGCTATCTTAAATATAGAAATTCTATTCAGAAACATTATTAATTTTCTCCTCTTCCTTCTGGTAAAGCATCTGGATATTTAACAACAATTCTAATTTTTGTTACATAACGAATTGCTCTAATAAGTTTACAGTTTTTAACTCTTTGCCATAATGATGGTTTTGCTTCAAATGTTGTTTCCTCAATATATTGTTGTTGTGTTTGTTGTTCTATTGCTTTTTGTTCTTTAACTTCTTTTATTTCTTCTACTTTTTCTACTTTTACAGTATTTTCAACTGGTGCTGGTATTGTTTTTAACGCATCTGCAACTTCAATTCCAATATAACTCAATGCTTTTGATCTATCTTCAATTCTTTCCATATCTATTTCTATATGTAAATTAGATTCCAAATTATTAACTTTTGCATTTAATATTTTTATTGAATCCATATAAGTTTGTGAATCTTTATTTTTGCATTTTATTAATATACTTAAAGTGTCAATAGCATCTTCTGGCAATTTTCCTTGCACTTCTCTTACTTTAGCTTTCCAATCTTCATCTTTATTTTCTATTGCTTCAATTGTATCTTTTAATAGACCAGCCAAAACTATATTTTCTTCTCTTTGTCTGATTAAATCTTCTATTTTCTTTGTGTTCTCTTCGAATTGGTTTGTTGCAAATTCAACTAATCCATAAGCTGCTTTGTACACATCGCTAGGGAAATTCTTCTTTTTAGGATATTCAATTAAATATGTTTTTATTGATTCTATTAAATCCTTAAAAAAAGTATCTTCCTCTAATTTAACAATTTGTTTCTTACTGTTAGGATTTATCATTTTTTGCACTTTTTCTATATTTAATAAGATTTTTTCTTCCGTGATTACCATTCTCACGTTTACTATGCCAGATTTAGACATTGTAAACAACCTCCTTCATCTTACGCTTTATTGTTTTTACTCTTTCTTTTATTATTATACAATAACAAACAAAAAACTACAATAGAATTACATTTTTTTATCTTTACGTTTTTATTACAGAAATATTACAATAATATTACAAAGGACATTTTTCCTTACGATTTCACTCTTAATCCTTCAATAATTGTACTCTCAAATTCTCTATATAATTTTCTTACATCAATCTCTTCATTTTTCATTTTATATACTAATGTCGATGCAATTAAGGCATAAATTTCTGAAGCTATTGCTTTAGAATCTCCAGATTTTATTTGTGATTGTTTCATCCCTTCTTCCACAATTTCTTCTATTGTGTGAATATATCTATATACATATTTTTGGCACATTTTATTTCTAGCTTCTTTTCCATAAAATTGACTTAACAAAATAGTAATAAAGTCTTGGTATTTTACCACAATTTTAATTTGTATTAATACAATTGCTTTTAACTTATCAATATAATTTTCCAATTTTGCTGTTTTTATATCAACACTATTTTGTAGTAATTTAATTCCTTCTTCTATTAAAAAATTAAAAATTTCTTCTTTACTAGAAAAGTGATAATACAAAGTTCCTTTTGCCACTCCTACAGTTGCCGTAATATCTTCAATACTTGTTGCATCATATCCCTTTTCCGCAAATAATTTCATAGAAATTTCAAATATTTTCCTTTTTGTTTTATTCATATACTAATAATCCTTTCATTTTTTTATTTTATTATATATTTTTCTAACTTTATTTACAATATTATTTAAAAATTTGAACGCTTAGTACAATTTTTATAGTAAAAATTTTATCTGATTAACTACTAAAAATAAATAAAATACATCACTATAAAATTTTATCTTACAAATCTTTACAAATTTAAATAACTAATATAAAATATCATTATATAATAAATATAAAAAATTTGGAAATACTAAACACAAAAAAATTTGGAGGAAAACTAATGAAAAATAAGAATGAATTAAGTTTTAAAGATTTAAAAATGTCTTGCGACTCTAAAATCTTTAATTTCGACACAACACAAGAAGTAAATGATATAACAACAGGAATTGGTCAAGAAAGAGGTATTAAAGCTCTGGAATTTGGTCTACAAGTAGATGTAAAAGGCTATAACCTTTATTTAGAAGGTCCTAGTGGCGTTGGAAAAACTATGTACACTAAAAACTATTTAAATACCATATCAAAAAAGAAAAAAACTCCTTCTGACTGGTGCTATGTATATAATTTTGACAATCCAAATGAACCAGTTGCAATTCCGCTTCAAGCAGGTCAAGGAAAAATCTTTAAAGCTGCAATGGATGGTTTCATTTTAGAAGTAAAAAAAGACATTAAAAAAACATTTAATGCAGATGATTTTGAAAAAGAAAAAGCTTTAATTAAACAAGAATTTGAAGAAAAACGTGCAAATATTTTAGATAAATTAAATGAAAATGCTTCTAAACATAATTTTCAAGTTAAATCTTCTCAAAATGGAATTTATATGATGCCTGTAGTAAATGGAAAAGCCATTGATGAAGAAGAATTTGATAAATTAGAAGATGTAATAAAACAAGAATATGAAACAAAGTCTGTTATTGTTCAAGAAGAAGTTATGAAAGCCATTGAACAAATTAAAATAGTTGAAAAACAGTCAGACAAAAAAATCTCAGAATGGCAATCTAATATTGCCCTACTTACTATAAATGTACACATTAATTACTTAAAATCTCATTTTAAAAGAAATAAAAAAATCACAAAATTTTTAAATGATGTTAAACAAGATGTATTAAAAAATGTTTCTTACTTTTTAGAAGAAGATAAAGAAAAAGAAAAGCAACAACAAACAAATCCAGCAACTAGAAAGCAAGATCCTTCTTTAAATTATCGTGTTAATTTATTTGTAGATAATTCTAATTGTGAAGGTGCACCTGTAATTATGGATTCAAATTATTCTTATCATAATATATTTGGTTCCTTGGAATATGAAAATTATTATGGCTCATTAAAAACTGATCATACTATGCTAAAGCCTGGTCTTTTGCAACGAGCTAATGGTGGATATATAATATTTCAAGCAAAAGATTTATTACAAAATAATATGTGCTATGAAGCTTTAAAAAAAGCATTAAGAGTAAAAGAACTTAGTATTGAAAATACAGCAGATCAACGTTCTTCTATGGTTATGGTTTCTTTAAAACCAGAGCCAATTCCTCTTGATTTGAAAGTAATTTTAATTGGTAATAGTAGTATTTATCAAACTTTATTAGCAATAGATTCTGATTTTAAAAAATTATTTAAAATCAAAGTAGAATTTGAAGATGATGCACCATTTAATAAAGAAAATGCAAATAAACTAGCTTCAATTATTCATGGTTTCTGTGAAGCTGAAGAATTGCCTCACTTAGATAAAAGTGCTATGGCAAAGCTAATTGAATATTCTTCAAAATTAGCTGGAAGCCATAAAAAATTATCAACTCGTTTTGATAATTTAATCCAAATAACTGGAGAAGCTGCAACTTGGGCTAAAATTTCAAAGTCAAAAGTAGTAACTGGAGAATTTATTGATAAGGCATTATCTGAAAGAATTGAAAGAATTAAAAAATTCGATTCAAAATACATGGAAATGATTAAAGATAATTCTATATTGATTGATACAGAAGGATTCGATGTAGGGACTTTGAATGGATTGACAGTTATGACTATTGGAGATTATTCATTTGGAAAACCTGCAAAAATAACGGTTAATACTTATACTGGAAAAACTGGTATTGTTAATATTGAAAGAGAAGTTGAACTTTCTGGTTCTTCTCATTCAAAAGGTGTTTTAATTTTGACTGGATATTTAGGAGAAATGTTCGCTCAAGACATCCCTCTATCTCTAACAGCTAGTATATGTTTTGAGCAACTATATAATGGTGTAGATGGTGATAGTGCTTCAAGTACAGAACTATATGGTTTATTATCTAGTTTATCTGAAATTCCTATTAATCAATCAATTGCTGTTACTGGTTCTGTTAATCAAAAAGGACAAATTCAACCAATTGGTGGTGTAAACGAAAAAATTGAAGGATATTTTCAAATTTGTAAAATGCGTGGTTTAAATGGTAAGCATGGTGTTATGATTCCTGTTCAAAATGTAGATAATTTACAATTATCTGATGAAATTGTTACTGCTGTTAAAAATAATTTATTTCACGTTTATGCAATTTCTACTATTGAAGAAGGAATTGAAGTTCTAACTGGCGTTCCTGCTGGTAAAAAAGATAAGGCAGGACATTTTCCTGCTGGAACAGTTAACTATTTAGTTTATGAAAAATTAAAAAAATACGCTAAGATTAGCGAAAATAAATAAGAAAAGAGAAAAAGGGAAAAAGGAAAAGGGAAAAAGGGTCCAGGACAAAAAATCCCTCTTAAAAAATAACTATATTGTTTGGCAATATAGTTATTTTTTAAGAGGGATTTTTTGTCCTGGACCCTTTTTCCCTTTTCCTTTTTCCCTTTTTCTCTTTCCATTATTCTTCTATAATCTTATCAATATATTCTTTTCTCATGTCCTTAATAATCTTACAACTATCATTTAATTTCGTTTGTTCTTCTTCACTTAATTCAATTTTTAATACTTCTCTTACTCCATTACTATTTACAATTGCAGGTACTCCTATATAAATATCATCCTGTCCATATTCTCCATCTTTTAAATAAGTAGAAACTGTTATAATTGAATTATCATTATCTAATATAGCTTTTAAAATTCTACTTAGAGCCATTCCTATTCCATAATATGTTGCTTTCTTTTTCTCTATAATTTTATAAGCTTCATTAACAACCTCTTGATGTATTTCTTCTAACTTGTTTATTGAATAATTTTTTTCTTTCATAATGTCTTTAATTTTTTTACATCCTACATAAGCCTGCTCCCAAGGTACAAAAGAAGAATCACCATGTTCTCCCATAACATAAGTATGAACATTTTTACTCGATACTTTTAAATATTCTGAAATAATATAGCGCAATCTTGCAGTATCTAAAACTGTTCCTGTTCCAATTACTTGATTTTTTGGAAGTCCTGATACTTCCGATACAACATAAGTCATCAAATCTACTGGATTACTAGCAACAACTATTACACCATTAAATCCACTTTCCATTATACTTTTAGTTATATTTTTAATAATTCTTGTATTTGTTTCTGCTAATTCTAATCTTGTCTCTCCTGGTTTTTGAGGAACTCCTGCTGTTATTACAACTATTTGTGCATCATTACAATCACTATAATCTCCTGCTTTTATTACAATCTTTTGTGGAGCAAAAGGTAATCCATCTGACAAATCCATTTGTTCCCCTATTGTTTTATCCTTATCTATATCTATTAATATAAGTTCATTTACACCACCCTTATTCAATATAGAATATGCCATACTCATTCCTACAAAGCCTGTTCCCACTAGAACCACTTTTCCCTTTTTCATTTTACTACCTCCTTTTGTCTTATTTATTATTATATAACTTTTTATACATATTATAAACATTATTTAAAATATTTTTATAACAATGATTGAAATTTTTAAGTATTATCATAAAATATTTTACTTTTTCCATTTTTTATGATATAATACAAAAAATTACGAAGTAAGGAGTGTTATAAAATGTCTAATCACGATAATACTGCTACTTTGGCTGAAAATAAAGTATTAATTTTATACACTTTAAATAGAGTTACAGATGGTCTATTAGAAGATGGCTTGTATAAAATTATTTCTTCTATAAATAATGTTAATTATTTTTACTTTAAGGAAGTTTTAACAGATTTATTAGATTCCAAATTAGTGGGTATATTTACTAAAGACGACGAAGAAGAATCTATACTAAGAATAACAAGTGAAGGGAAAAATGCGCTTTCTCTTACTATTGATGTTTTGCCAGGAATAATAAAATTAAAAGCTGACAATGTATTTAAAGAAGAATTTTCTTCAATTGTAGATGAAACTTCTATTATAACTGAGTTTACTCCTAAAAATGAAAATGATTATACAATTAAATGTAAAATTGTCGAAAAAAATGATACAATATTTGAAGTTAGAACTTTTGCTGGATCTCGAGAAAGAGCAAAAAAAATTGTAGACAACTGGAATAAAAATGCTTCCAAATTGTATCCAAAAATACTTGATATCTTATTAGAAGATTCTCAAAATTAAAAAGACCTCCAAAAGTGAATATTCATTTTTGAGGTCTTTTTAATTAAATTTTCTTTCTTCTTAAAATCCAATCTTTCTCACATTCAATTGGTAATTTCATAAAAACTTTTTGCCCTTTTACTCCTGGGCTAATACTATCAATTTGCTCCTGTGTTTCATAATCCCACAATTTTGTAATTTGAAACACTTCTGGTTCTAGCCTATTAGGCATTATAAGTTCCATTATATCTCCAACACTCAATTTATTTTTTATTTCTATTACAGATTTTTCTTTTTTATAATCTAATATTATTCCACCAAATTCATATTTATCATTATATTGCCTTCCACTTAAATCTTGTATATCTTTATTATTTCTATCATTAAAATAAAATGTTGTAAATTCTCTAGTCTTTGATTTTTCAATTTCTTTTAAGTACTTTGTATAATCATAACTTTCAGGTGCTTTAATATAATCATCTATTGCATTTCTATACACATTTATAACACTTGCAATATAATATTCTGTTTTTAGCCTACCTTCTATTTTTAGGCTATCAATACCCATATCAATAATTTCTGGGATTTCTTTTAGCAAACATAGATCTTTTGATGAAAATATACTTGTTCCATACTCACTTTCTTCTATTGGCAAAAGTTCACCTGGATTATTTTTTTCTTCTGCATATAAATTATATGACCATCTACAACTTTGAGCACAATCTCCTAAATTTGCACTTCTTCCACACATAAAATCACTTAAAAAGCATCTTCCAGAAAATGCAAAACAAATTGAACCATGTCCAAACATTTCTACTTCCAACTCTTTAGGTTTATTTTCCATAATATATTTTAATTGTTCCTTATTCATCTCTCTTGCCATAATAACTCTTTGAGCACCATTTTTATGCCAAAAGTTAGCATCTCTTAAGCTTATTATGTTTGCTTGTGTACTTACATGAATTGGGACATCTGGTGCATATTGTTTTAAAGTTTCAATTACTCCTACATCTGCAGCAATAATTGCATCTGGCTTTACTTTATTTAACATTTCTGCTAATTCTATTATTTCTTCATATTTTTCATCAAATGCAAAAATATTTATTGTAACATGAACTTTTTTTCCAATGCTATGTGCATATTCTATTGTTTTTATTAAGTCATTATTATCCATATCAGCTCTTGTTCTTAATGATAATGATGATGTTCCACAATACACTGCGTCAGCCCCATATTTAAATGCTATTTTTGCTTTTTCAAATGAACCTGCTGGTGCTAATAATTCTATTTTTTTCATTTTATTTTCACTCTCTTCTCTCTTTTTCTCTTAATTATTATATACATGCCCCCCTCTAAAGTCAATATTTATAGTCAAAACTTTCTTTTTATGTAAATTTGTGTTATAATATCAATATGTAGTTAGCATAAAAAATTAGGAGGAATATCAAAATGGCTACTCAGAAAAAACAAGAAGAAACTATTGAATTAACACCTCAGCAGGAAAAAAGCTTAGAACTTATAGGAAATCTTTATCGGAAAGCAATATATTCGAACAACGATTTCTTAGAAGTTATTAACACATTCATTTCTTTGTTATCAAGCCAACATGATGAAATGTGCCAAGATCTTGTTAGCGAATTTATTCGCTATAAGAAAGTCGTACAAAATCGCAGATTTATCAAGAAACTCCGTTCACAAATTGCCACTTTACTCTCTATTTTTTCACAAAGACTTCCAAAAGGAGTTTCAATTACAATTGAATGCCGAAGGAAAAGTTTTGAAAGTACTGTGAAAAAGGTAGTTCTATATTACTTTGAAGGTAAAAGTATAGATCTTTCTGATTTAATTGCCTTTCGAGTCATAATTGACTCACTTGGTTCCGCAGTTTCATATTGCTATGATGTAAAAGATATATGTATGGAATACTTTAAAAAAAGACTTCGATGTACAGTATGTACTCCTGCAAAACAGGTAGGGTCTGATCCACTTATCAAAAACTACATTGAAGTTCCAAGAGACAAATATGAATCCATACACATCGCTTACAAAACTGTAGAAGGCAATGACACCTTTGAAGTGCAAATAAGAACACTTATAATGCACGAAGAAGCAGAAATAGGGGAAGCAGCACACAATAGCTACAAAGATAATAAGTACAAGGCTATTAACAAACATATTTGGTTTGAATGTGAAAAAGTTCATATACCAAGCTTCAAGGTTTTTCATGATGGTTCAATATTTGACAAAATTGGGCTTAAAAAAGCTAAACATATTGATGAGTGTTAAAAGTATCTACAAAATTTCCCCTATCTTGATTTTATTTCAAGATAGGGGTTTTTCCTTTTATTTTATCTTGCTAATTGCTAATCCATCTCCAACTTCTAAAATTTCTGTATCTAAATTAGGATTTTCAGAAACTTGCTTAATATATTCTCTTAAATTTCTTACTGCTGTACGTTGTTTATGCTTATTATAATCACTCAATACATATCCTTTGTAAAGAATATTATCAGCAAAAATAATTCCATCTTTATTTAACATTCTTAATGCTTCTTTTAAGAAAAATGGATATTTTCCTTTTGCTGCATCAATAAATACCATATCATATTTTTCATTTAAAGTAGGCAATATTTCTACTGCATCACCTTGATAAATTTTGATTTTTTCTTCTACTCCTGCTTTTTTAATATTTTCTATTGCTTGTTTAACTCTTTCTTCATCTCTTTCTATTGTGTCAATTCTTCCATTTTCTTTTAGAAATTCCGAAAAGCATATAGCAGAATATCCTACTGCTGTACCTATTTCTAATATTCTTTGTGGTAGATTTTCTTTTAGCCTTTTTTCTATTACTTCTAATGTGTCATCCATTATAATTGGTATATTTTCTAAAAGAGCTTGATTTTTTATTTTATCTAATTCTTCTTTATTCATACTAGATTTCTCTTTCTTTATTATCTTGTCTTTTACTTTTCTCTATTTTATCCATTATCCAACGTGGAAAATATCCTTTATATTTCGAATTTGGAAATCTGGCGCTTAATTCATCCCAAATTACTGCAAATTCATTTCCTTCAGAAACTAATTTATGTATATATCTTTGAATATCCATTCTATGCTCAGTATCTGGATTAACTTCTATTCGTTTCCTCAAAGAGTTAGCAATAGTTTCTATGTTAGCTCCCCTTACTGCTTTATCTATATATTTTCTGCATATTGAAGCATTTCTTGATGGATTTTCTTTAAACATTATATTTCACCTCTCTCCTATCTTGTTCAGATTCTTCCTTTTGTAAGTTACATTCTGTTCTTTCAATTTTTGCTAAATACTATAAAGTAATTTCACTTTTATTATTTTTACCTAATATATCTTGTGATATTTCTTTTTCTTTTTCATAAACTTCTTTATATATCTCTTGAGATATTTATTGTAAACTAGTTTCGTCCTCTTCTTTCTAAGGTTGCTATTTGTGCATATAATCTATCTTTTTCACTAAGTTCATTATTTTTCTTATTATACAATATTTTTTATTTTTTATCAACTAGAACAAAAGAAAAATGATTAAAATACTTTAATCTTTTAGATTATTTTCATGCCCTGTATTTATTGGTCTGTAAAAAATTGCAAAGCAATTTTTCTGTAGAATGTATTATATTTGGATTCCTATAAAATAGGAATAAGGTCTTATCCTTTCGAATAAGACCCCCTCCCATTATACTTTGGCATCTGGAAAATATATCCTACAAGTTAATACTTTTTGACACACATCACAATCACCTTGACACATTGGACAAAATTTCTTTTGCCA
This sequence comes from Clostridia bacterium, assembly GCA_022794055.1. Lineage (GTDB taxonomy): Bacteria > Bacillota > Clostridia > TANB77 > CAG-508 > CAG-269. The sequence continues at coordinate 70,092 of JAAWEA010000044.1, read as the reverse complement.
ACAGTCATTACAGTCAATGCTTTGACAATATGGATATGGACAAACTCCACAATGCTTACATGCCTCACATGATTCTTGCGGATTTAACTTGCATTCCCGCAATTTGGAAGCTTTAGTATTTACCATATATATGCCTCCTTCTTTTATTTTTATATTTGTATTATACACCTTTTTATATTTTATGTCAATTATTTATTTCTATTTGCTCTTTCTCTTTCCTTTGAATCTAATATTTTCTTTCTTAATCTGATATTTTGAGGTGTAATTTCAACTAATTCATCATCTTGAATAAATTCAATAGCTTTCTCTAATGACATTTGAATAGGAGGAACTAATCTTAAAGCCTCATCTGAACCAGATGCTCTAGTATTTGTCAAGTGTTTTTCTTTACAAACATTTATTGCTAAATCTTCTCCTCTTGAATTTAGTCCAACTATCATTCCTTCATATACTTCTACACCAGCACCAATAAATAATTCACCTTTATCTTGTGCATTGTATAATCCATAAGTTACAGATTTTCCAGGTTCAAAAGCTACAATTGTTCCTCTAACTCTTGCCTGAATATCACCTTTATATGGTTCATAGCTGTCAAATATATGGTTCATTGTTCCTTCACCTTTTGTATCTGTTAAAAATTCTGTTCTATATCCAATTATTCCTCTAGCTGGAATTCTAAATTCTATTTTTGTATGTCCTGCCTCTGCTGGTTCCATATTAACCATTTCTGCTTTTCTTCTACCTAGTTTTTCAATTACATTTCCTACACAATCGTCTGGCACATTTACTACTAGTAATTCTATTGGTTCACATTTTACTCCATCAATTTCTTTAAATATAACTTTAGGACGTGATACTAATAATTCAAATCCTTCTCTTCTCATTGTTTCAATTAGTACTGATAAATGAAGTTCTCCTCTTCCTGATACCTCAAATGAATCTGGTGTTGCTCCTTCTTTTACTCTTAATGAAACATTTCTTTCAAGTTCTTTAAATAGTCTATCTCTAATATGTCTTGATGTTACAAATTGTCCTTCTTTTCCTGCAAATGGTCCATTGTTTACACTAAATGTCATAGTTACAGTTGGTTCGTCAATATCTACAAATGGGATTTTTTCTGGATGTTCAAAATCACATACTGTATCTCCAATGTTAATCTCTGAAATTCCTGCAAATTCTATTATATCTCCTGCTCCTGCTTCTTCTACTTCAACTTTTTTTAGTCCAACATGTGTATATAATTTGGCAATTCTTCCTTGTGTTATTTTATCTTCTTTTCCACAAATGCTTACAGGCATTCCAACTTTTAAAGTTCCTCTTTCAATTCTTCCTACAGCAATTCTTCCTACATAATCATCATAATCAATATTTGATACTAACATTTGTGCTGTACCTTCTACATCACATTTTGGTGCTTCTATTGTGTTTACAATTGTTTCAAAAAGGCAAGATAAATCTGTTGTTTCTTCTGCTAAGTCCATTTTTGCTATTCCATTTTTGGCTGAAGCATATACAACTGGAAATTCTAGTTGCTCATCTGTTGCATTTAATTCAATAAATAATTCTATTACTTGATCTACTACTTTCTCAGGTGTTGCTCCTGGTCTGTCTATTTTATTTATAACTACAATTGGTTTTAATCCTAGTGCTAGTGATTTTTTTAGAACTTCTCTTGTTTGTGGCATTGCTCCTTCAAATGCGTCAACTAGTAATAAAACTCCATCAACTGTTTTTAATACTCTTTCTACTTCTCCTCCAAAATCAGCGTGTCCTGGTGTGTCTACTATATTTATTTTTATATCATTGTGCATTACTGATGTGTTTTTTGAAAGTATTGTTATTCCTCTTTCTTTTTCTTGGTCATTTGAGTCCATTACTCTTTCTTGCACTTGCTCATTTTCTCTAAATACATGGCTTTGTCTTAGTAATGCGTCTACTAATGTTGTTTTTCCGTGATCAACGTGTGCTATTATTGCTATGTTTCTTATTTTTTGGTTATTCATTTTTATTTCCCCTTTTTATTTTATCTATTTTAGTTATAGTTGCTTACAGCTTCACTACGCTTAAGTTTCATAAATTAGCTCTATGTCAACTTCGTTTCCTAAATCCAACTTAACTTTAAAATTATACTACGAAATGACGTTTTTGTCAAACTTGTATTTTTTATGTAAATTTGGTATAATTTATTAGACTATTATTTAATAAAATCTTTGAGTTTTACATTAGGAAGATTTAGCAATCTTATTTATTAAGGAGGATTTTTTTATGCGCAAAAAAAATATTTTACTCGTTATCTTATTCATCGACACTGTAATTTCTGTTTTCGCTACTCTTGTGGTATATTTGATATGTCAAGAATATTCTATTGACATACCTCCCATAAGCTTTTTAATCCTTTTTATTATAGTATTCTTTATAGTATTTGTTTCAATGAAAATAGGCTATAGTTTGGGATATCTTGATGGCGAGATTGGATAACATTAAGTAACTTTTTTGCAAAAGAGAGGGGAGCCTATTTCAAAATGGCTCCCCTCTTTATTATAACTTTTGGTTATTTCGTAAGTTCTACAATTTTACTCATAATTTCCTCTGTAACTTTATCTACAATTTCTTTATCTTTACTATTTTTATATTCACTAAAATCTAAAGGTTCACCATAAGTAATAGTAACTTTTTTATTTCCTTTTTCTCCACCTTTTATCCCACAAGGTATAACTTTTGCTCCGCTTCTTATAGCAAAAAATGCTGCACCATCTTTAACCTCTTCTCCTTTTGCTAATCCATTTCTAGTTCCCTCTGGAAACAGTACTAAACAATTTCCATTTTTTAAAGTTTTTAAAGATTCTTTTATAGCAGTTACATCTTTAGAATCTCTTTTTACTAAAATAGCATCAAATACAATTCCTAGTAAAGCTAGAAATTTATTTTTTGTTAATTCTTCTTTAGCTAAAAATCTCGTATATCTTCCACAAGTAACTTCAATTAGTGGTGGATCCAAATAACTTCTGTGATTCCCACAAATAATAATTTGTCCTTCCTTTGGAATATTTTCTTTTCCAATAACTTTAAATCCATATACTACTTTGCAGTATCCATATATTACACCTTTTACAATGCTTCTTAACACTGCTTTTAAAATATTTTTCATATAAACACACTTCCTTTTATAAAACAAACTACTTCTCTGGCACATAAACATTTTTAGCAACAACTTCAAAATCTTCTACATTCATTGCCGTTAATTTTTCTATTTCTTTTTTAGCTTTTTGTTTAAATTCATTTATTCCTTCTATTAATTTAAATCCATATACAATTGTTACTTCCATATATATTTTCACACCTTCTCCAAAGTTGTCTACTCTAATTTTTTGTACTTTATGAATTCCATCTGCTTTATTTGCTAAATATTCTATTATTTGACGAAATACAGTATCTGAAATAATAAAATTTCCCATGTAACTAAATGTTGGTCTAATTATTGATTTTTCTGATATATATGGTTTATTTCCTCTTCCTTTTGTTTTAAATATTTGTAATGGGTCTAATAAATATCCTGAAAAGTCCTTTTTTATTTCAAATGTTGGTACAGGTATTACATGTTTTCCCTCTGTAACACGTATTCTCCTTGCTGTTTGCATTTCTTCTTGTGTTGCTACATCTGTTATATATGTAGTTTCTGATATTTTAGGTAATCCTAAATTTGTTGCTATTTTTTCTACCATTCCATCTGATGTTCCTAAAATTAATATGCTTTCTGGTTTATATTTTTTAAATGCTTTTATAATTTCTTGCTTTTCTTCATCTTTATAAAATAGTGCGTGTTTAACAGTCTCTATTTTGGTAGGTGCTTTTTTTGCTGATTCTCCTGCTATTACTTGATTATCTTTTATCAATAATCCATCATCTATTATAAAGTTTATATTTCTTTCACTTGCTACCATTTGTGCTCTGTAACTTTTTCCTGTTCCAGATGGTCCTACAAATGCATATACTTTTATTTTGTTGGTTCCTATTGGTATTTGTAAATTTGGTAATTTATCTTTTAATGACATTTCCTCTTCTCCTTTATTTTAGTTAGTATTCTACTATAAAAATAGAAAAATAGCAAGATTTTTTCTCGCTATCTATTTTCTTCACAAATATTAAAGGGGCGGTCATAACAACCCGCCCCCCATTTTTTGGCACATGCAGTTAGCATTTATTTTGTCCTTCTCCTCTTTCTTTTCTGTACAATGTAATGCTGTCCTGCTTCTTCATCATACTGAATTTTAATCCCTGGCATCATGCTATAGCATAATTTCACTTTAGTATCTGCTATTTCCCGGCTCTGGTACCCTTCTGCATCAATTAAATAAAATATTTTTGTATCAATCATAATTTCCTCCTGTCATTTAAAAGACTTCATACAGTTGCGCCAAATTTATATAAATAAATCTGATACAATTATAACATATTTTTAAACTTTATGCAAACTTTTAATTCTTAAAATCATCTTCACTCAATTTAGGAAGTTCAAATACTTTACCATTCTCTGTAAACTGTCCAACTGGATTATGTGTTTTATTAAGATTTATTTCACCCTTCAAAAAATATTTATATTTATGAGAATTGCTAATAATCCCTGGTCCAATTAAAATTGGATCATCCCAAGTACAGTCAACACCATACCAAATATCATTTATTTGCACATAATTCCAAGCATGTCCCTCTGTATCATCTTTAGAATTTGTCGCAGTTCCTATTATAATAACAGCTGGAATATCAATACCATCCATCAAAAATTTAAACGCTTTAGAATATCCCTCACAAACACATTTTTTATTAACAATAGCTCCATACAAATTATAAATATTATCCATTGACAAAGACTCATCATATTCAATACTTTCCACCAAATAATCATGCACTAATTTTATATTTTCAAATATACTTTCTTTTTTATTTTGAACAAAATATAACTTAACTTTATCAATTTCATTTAAAGCAATATTTATCTCTTCTTTAGATTGAAACTCTTTTGTTAAATAATTATTTTCATTTCCACAATTCAAAAATACTTTATAAGTTTTTTTCTTTCCCCTAGTAGTAGTTTCTATATTTAAGTATAATTTTTCAAATTCAATATAAAACACATCTGGATTATCATATCTATAAGCAACTATTGCTGATTGATAATAATCTCCTAATAAATCCTCACCATTACTTTGCGAAAGCAATGGCGAAAAGTCTGTATCTATATTTATTTGAAATGTACCTGTTTTCATATTTTCCTTATTTTTCTCTAATGCCATATATATACTTTTTGAATATGTATCTAACTGATTATAATAATATTTTTTTATATTAACTTTTTTATCTTGTGCTATTTCTTGGTTTTGTATATCTTTTATCTCCACATTTTCTAATATTTCAAAATTATCTGTTGTACTCGCTTCTAAAATAGTAATGTCTGAAACAAAATTCTGCACATCACCTAATATATCAGTTTTCGTTATTTCATTATAAAAATTTATTGCTAAAAACACAATTATATTTATTACAACTACTATAAAAAGAGTAATTATAAATGATATTATTTTTGATTTCAAACTTTCTCTATCCTTTCTAAAATACATCAAAATCTAAGTTTATTATATCATTTTTGATTGTTAAAAACTAGTATATTTTTAATATTTTTTGCCAATAATAATAAAAATAAATCTTGGTCAAAAAGGAACATCCTAATTAGACCAATTATGGAGATAATATGGAAATTAAAAATTTTTTAAAAAATATTTTTACTTATACACCACAACCCACTTATGACTTTTCACTTCCAGACAATAATACAAACCAAACAAATGCTGATGTAAGCTCAAAAGCTGAAAATACTGAAACAAATCAAAAATCACAAACTCTATATACAAGTTTAAGTGTTAATTTAGACTATATTAAATCAAAATATAACTTACTTATAAATAGTGATATTATTACTCGTGAATTTATTTTAAATGTAAAAGGAAAGCAATATAAAGCATTTCTATTATATATAGATGGTATGGTAGATTCACAATTATTAAATGACTTTGTTTTACAACCCTTGATGATGCGTAATAAAAATAATCTTTATGATGGCGAACAAAACAGAGTAATTTCAGAAGCTATAAGCAATAACATTACTGTAAGAAAAGTCAAAAAATTTAACTTAGCTGATTATTTAGAAAGTTGTCTAATCCCTCAAAATAACATAAAACAGTCAAATTCTTTTGAAGATTTATTTTCAGGTGTCAATTCTGGAAACTGTGCACTTTTTGTTGATACTCTTGATATAGCATTCGATATTGATATTAAAGGTTTTAAGCAAAGAGGAGTTGAAAAACCCGAAAATGAAATAGTAATAAAAGGTCCACACGAAGCATTTGCTGAAAATATTCGTACAAATACATCTTTATTAAGACGTTTTACAAATAATGAAAATTTAGTTATTGAGAATATAGATGTTGGAAAATTAACTAAGACTAAATGTGCTGTATGTTATATGAAAAATATTGCTAACAATGACCTAGTAGCTGAAACTAAGTACAGGATAAATAATCTAGATATTGAAACTTTACTTTCTTCTGGTCAGTTAGAACAACTTATCAGTGATAATAATTCCTTAGGATTACCAAAAGTTTTATCTACTGAAAGACCAGATAATGCTGCATATCATTTACTAGATGGTAGAATTGTTATTTTAGTTAATGGCTCTCCAAATGCCTTAATTTTACCAGCTATTTTAATTGACTTTTTGACATCTCCAGAAGATAGAAATTTGAAAACAATATTTTCCAACTTTCTAAGAAGTTTAAGAATTCTTGCGAGTTTCTTTGCACTTCTTTTGCCTGGTCTATATGTTTCTGTTACAAGTTTTCATATAGAAATTCTTCCTACTGAATTACTATACTCCATCCTGTCTGCCAGAGAAGGTGTACCTTTTCCCATTATATTCGAAATATTAATAATGGAAATATCATTTGAGATTATAAGAGAAGCTAGTCTTAGAGTTCCTTCTGCAATAGGAACTACAATAGGTATTGTAGGAGGTTTAGTTGTTGGTCAAGCTGCTGTAAGTGCTGGAGTTGTAAGCCCAATATTAGTAATTATAGTTGCAATAACAGCTTTAAGTTCTTTTGCAATTCCAGATTATTCTTTCAGTTTCCATTTAAGAGTTTTTAGATTCTTATTTATTTTACTAGGATATATGTCTGGATTTTTAGGAATTGGTATTGGACTTTTTGTTTATCTTTCACTTATTTGTGATATGGATTCTTTTGGTGTTTCTTATTCTCTTCCATATTCTAATATGGAAAACTTAAAAACTTCTGGAATTATACTGCCTCCTATATGGCAGAATGAAATTAGAGCTCCATATCTTGCTACAAAAAATAATAAAAAACAAGAAAAGTACTCTATGAAATGGAAATTAAAATAAAGAGGTGAATCATTTTGGAAAAAAATAGAAAAATCAATACAATAAGTGCTATTATGCTTACACTTTCAATAGTTGTATCATATATTACTAGCTCTATACCTAGAACATTAATAAATGAAACAAAATCCTCTACATTATTAAATATTATATATACTACAGCAATAGTTTTATTTATTATTCTACTATTTTGTAAGTTAATTAAAAAATTTCCTGGATTAGATCTTTTGGATATTTCTGAATATTTAGGTGGGAATTTTTTTAAAAACATTGTTGGTGGTCTTTTTATATTTTACTTTATTTCTAGTTCTAGTATAATGTTAAGAAATTTTTGCGAAGGTTTAGTAGTTATTTATTATCCTTTAACCAGTTATATTGTTATTATTGCTATGTTTATAATCTCTTTGGTATTAGTAAATAGATTAAGCTTTAATTCAACTATAAATACTTCAGCTATTATATTTCCCATAGTAATAATTAGTATAATATTACTATTTTTTGGAAACCTTCATAATTTTTCTTTTAGAAGAATGTACCCTATATTAGGAGATGGCTGGTATAATACATTTGTTTTAGGTCTAAAAAATATAGGGGCATTTGGTGGAATTTGCTATTTATATTTTTTACCACCAATGTTAAAACAACCTGAAAAATTAAAGAAAATTGCTGTAATATCTGTTATTACAACTGGAATATTTATAGCTATCTGTGTTGCTACATTACTTTTTATGTTCTCATTTTTTATAACTGCAGATGAAATAATGCCACTTTTCTCTGCTGCTAGATATATAGAATTTGGTGCATTCTTCCAAAGATTTGAATCTATATTTCTACTAATTTGGATAATATCTTTTTGCTGTTATTTAAGTATAACTTGTAAATTTTCTACACATATATTTGCAAAAATGCTTAATTTATCAAGTATGAAACCAGTTCTTAATATCTTTGCAATTTTAATTTTTGCAATTAGCTTATTGCCTAAAAATTATGCTAGTTCTATCTTCTTTGAAACAGGTGTTTATAGATACCTTAGAATTGCTATTGGTTTTATTTTAGGTATGATGGTCTTATTATTGGCAAATTTGAAGAAAAGAAAGGTAGGTGATAACAATTAGTAATTTATTAACAAAACTATTTATTATTATATTAGTTATTGTATTTGTTACTAGTTTTTCTGCTTCCTACAATTCTCTTAACATAGATAACCTAGCTTTTGTTATAGCACTTGGAATTGACAAATCTGACACTAATGAATTAGAAGTAACATTTGAATTTTCAGCAGTTGATCCAAGCAGTGAAGGTACTTTATCTACAAAGCCTGTGTTTAATACAGTTCAATGTTCTTCTATAACAAATGGTATAAATATGATGAATGCTTATTTAGATAGAAAAGTTAATCTTTCACATTGTAAGTTAATTGTTTTCTCTGAAGAAATAGCAAAAGATGGAATAGCAGATGAAATATATTCTTTAATAAACGAAACTCAAGTTAGACCTTCTTCAAATATTGTTGTTAGTAAATGTAACAGTAAATATTATATTGAAAATTCCACTCCTACTTTGGAAAGTCTAGTAACTAAATATTACCAAATCTTCCCTAATACTAGTGAGTATACAGGATATACCTGTAATGCAACAATAGGTGATTTCTTTAATAATATCTCATCTAATTATTCTGACCCTTATGCTATTCTAGGTGGAATTAATAATTCTGATAATTCTAGTAATTCAGAAACAGTAAATGATTCTACTATAAAATCAAATGAGACTCCAATTACTGGTACTAGAAAAACTCAAAATATTGGTCTTGCAGTATTTGATAATGATAAATTAGTGGGTGAACTAAATGCTATTGAAACAGCTTGTTTTTTAAATATAGAAAAGAAAATTGACACCTTTCTTATTTCTATTCCAAATCCTGAAATTGTAGATAATAAAATAGATATATACTTAACTCCAAATACTACTCATAAAATTGATGTATCTATTGTTAATGGTGCACCTTATGTTAAGATAAAACTAAGATTTTCTGGAAAAATATATTCAATGACCCGAGATGCACAATATCTTGACAATAAAATTTTAGATAAGATTTCAAATTCCTGTAATACTTATTTAGAAAGTCAATTTTCTAATTATTTATATAAAACTTCTAATGTTTTCAAAAGTGATATAAATCAATTTGGTTCTTATGCACTTTCTGAATTTACTACTACTAGTGAATTTGAAAATTATGATTGGCAAAATAATTATAAAAATTCTACTTTTGATATTGATATAGAAACTATTATAGATTCTGGATTTTTATTAAATCAAACTTAATTTTTAGAAGAGGTGATGTGTAGTGAAATTATTTTTTCATTTTGCTTTTATAATTATTACTATTTTTATTTTAATTAAGACTATTTTTTATGGTGTTTATGAAATAAATACTGAAAAAAATAAAACAGGTGGTATAGCTGTTATACTATTCTCAATTTTTACTACTATTTTAGCTAATATTATTATGTTTTTTAGGTAAATTGTGCCAAAGTTGCCAAAGGACACATCCATTTTTGACCTAATGGGTCAAAAATCGAATAAGGTTTCTCAGTTTGAGAAACCTTATTCGACCTAACTACTCTTCTTCATTATCTCCAAGCAAGCGCACAACACTAAATACTATACATGCCACTCCCCCAATTGATAAAATTATGGAAGCTATCCAGTTAGTTATTGTAACTGCTTCATAATTTTGAAAACAATAAATTGTACTGGGAATTCCTAATATAGCAAAAATAATTCCGAAACACCGAATAGCCAAAATTACCAAATATTCATCTTCTCTCATATTTATACCTCCTTTTGCTCTTTTATTTTGTTTTTAATATGAGATTTCAAATTTTACATATCTATAATTATAACAAATTTTCAGTTCAAAGTCAAATTTTATGTAGCCTCTGCTTATTTATATTTAAAGTTATTATACATAAAATAATTTATATGACTAATCTATAATCTCAAAATCAATTTGTCTTAATATCTTATTAGCAGAAATCACTCTGATTTTAACCTTATCTCCAATTTTATAGGTAATATTAGTTCTTTCACCAATCAATCTCTTTCTTTCTTCATCATAAATAAAATATTCATCACCCAAATTTTCAAATCTTATTAAGCCTTCTACTGTATTTTCTAATTCAACAAATATTCCAAATTGAGTAACAGAAGAAACAATACCTTCATACTCTTCTCCAATTTTGTTTTGCATATATTCAGCCTTTTTCAAATCTTCACTATCTCTTTCAACCTTTGTTGCAACTTTTTCCCTTTCAGATGATGAGCTTGCCCTTTGCTCCGCCTTTTCCCTAAAATCTGTTACCCATTCTTCATCTACTACATAATTATCTTCTAAATATTTTGATATAACTCTATGAATAAATAAATCAGGGTATCTTCTAATTGGTGAAGTAAAATGACAGTAGTATTTACTTGCAATTCCAAAATGTCCTTTATTTTGTGCTTCATATCTAGCTAATTTCAATGTTCTTAATATTAAAGTAGATATTACTCTTTCTTCTTCTTTTCCTTTAATTTCTTCTAATATTTTTGATACTTCAGTTGGATAAATTTTTTCGTTTACTATTTTTATTTTTAAACCAAAATCAAATAAAAATTTATTTAAATCTTTTACTTTATCTAAATCTGGATCTTCATGTACTCTATAGATAAATGGTGCTTCTAGCCAAAAGAACTTTTCTGCAATTGCTTCATTGGCACTTAGCATAAATTGTTCTATAATTTCATTGCTAAAACTTGTTTCATATTTTCCTACACCAATTGCCCTTCCCTCTTTATCTAACTCAATTTTACTTTCTGGTATGTCTAAATTCAAATATCCTTGTTCTAGTCTTCTAGTTTTTAAAATATTTGCAAGTTCTGCCATCAATTCAAAATCCTTAATATACTTTTCATATTTTTTTAATACTTGCTCATCTGATTTATCTAATATTTTTTGTACATCATGATAATTCATTCTTTCAGCTACATTTATAATTCCTTTATATACTTCTACTGAAATTGTTTTTCCTTGTGGCGTAATTTCCATAGAGCAAGAAAGTGTAAATCTTTCTTCTCCTTGGTTTAAACTACATATTCCGTTTGAAAGTTCTCTTGGAAGCATTGGAATTACTCTACTTAGCATATATATACTTGTTCCTCTTATTTGTGCTTCTTTATCTAACAAACTGCCTTCTCTTACATAATAACTAACATCTGCTATATGAACATCTAATCTATAATTGCCATTGTCTAATTTAATAACTCTTACTGCATCATCTAGGTCTTTTGCGTCCTCACCATCGATTGTAAAAATAGTATGCCTTCTACAATCTATTCTATTTTTTATATCCTTTGGGTCAATTTTATTTCCATATTTTTTTGCTTCTTCTACAACAGGCTCTGGAAAAGTTGATGGCAAATTATATTCCTTTATTAGTGATAACATATCTACTCCAGCTTGATTTGGACTGCCTAATACCTCTATAATCTTTCCTTCTGCATTTTTTCCCTTTTCAGGATATTTTGTTATTTTGACTAATACCTTATGCCCATCTCTTGCCTTTCCAAAGTTTGATTTTGATATAAAAATATCAGTTCCTAATGCTTTATCATCTGGCACTACAAATCCAAAGTTTTGCCTATTTTGAAAAGTTCCAACTACTGTATCTTTTTCATGTTTTATTATTTTTTTTATTTTTCCTTCTGCATTTTTTAATTTATTCTCTTCTTCTAAAATTTCTACTATTACTCTATCACCATTTAATGCTCTTAATGAATTATCTTTTGATATATATATTTCTCCTTCTCTACCTTCTACTTTTACAAAGCCGAATCCCTTTTGGTTTTTACGGTATATTCCTTCTATATATTTTTCTTCAATTATTCTATATCTATTTTTCTTATTTTTTGCTATTTTATAGTTTTCTTCTAGTTTTTTTATTGCTTCTGTGAATTTGCTATATTCCTTTTTTGGTACTCCTAATATGATTGCTATTTCTTTTGCTTTCATTGGAGTGTAATCTTCGTCTTTCATAAATTCTAATATGATGTCTTCTTTGTTTAACATTTTTTCTTCCTTTCGTTTTTCTTATTATACCACTTAAAGTTATATTCTACAATATTATTTTTATTTATGCTAAAACAAAAGGAGAATAATTAAAAATCTTTGATATTTCCTATAACATAACAAAAGCGCTCCCACTGGGAGCACTTTTAGCTGTTGTTTACTTGTTAATTATAGAATTTTCCTAAAAATTTATAGCATTTACCATCTTCCTTGAGAATCAATAACTCTCCTTGTGGCGTTTCTCCAATATCTTTTACATATTTCATACGCCAAATTACATGTTTTGCATCTTCATCATACAGCTTCAAGTTTCCCATGAAGAGTGTATAGTTAATTCTACTTTTTTCAAGTGTTTTAATCTCACCTGCTTTTGCACCTACTGCCAAAACTACCAACAAACTCATTGTCGTTATTGCCTGTAAAATCCGTCTTTTCATACCTTTCTTCCTCCTAATTAGTTTTTTAGGCTTATGCCCACAAAAAAGGTTTTTCAATGTTTCAAAATATAAGTATACCTAATTTTACATAAAATTGCAAATACAAACCGAACTTAAATATTATTTAAATTGAAAATTATTAGTATTTATGTTATTATCATAATAATGTAAGAAAAGAAATAAAATAATGGAGGTAAAAAATGGTAAAGCATGTACAATCAATAGAACCAATGGTCGCAGATTTAGTAAATGGTTGGTTAAAGTCATATAAGTTAGATTATAAATTAGAACAAGAAACATTAAATAGTGAAATAGATACAGCCCTTAATGAATATTATTCAAAAAGTGGTGGAAAAGGTGGAAATCGTCCAGATGTAAAACTGTTATTACAAGATAAAACAACTTTAAAACAATATCCAATATTGATTGAATATAAAGGATATAAAGATAAATTAGTAAAACTAAATAGTAATGGACAAGTTGATAATAGAACAGATAAAAATGAGCCAATATTAAAAAATATTAATTCTTATGCTGTAAATGGTGCTGTACACTATGCTAATGCTTTACTTCATTATACAAGTTATACTGATATTATATCTATTGGAGTAACTGGATACAAAGATGATAATAACAATGTAATACCTGAAATAGGAGTATATTATGTTTCAAAAGACAACTTGGGAATTGGTCAAAAAGTAGATGACTACACAGATTTATCTTTCTTGAAAGAAAGTAACTTTGATGAATTTATACAAAAAGTTAGAAATTTGCACTTAACACAAGAAGAACTTGAACAATTAAAGGAAAAAAGAGAAAAAGAAATTGATGCTAGTTTAGTAAAACTTAATAATGACATTTATCAAAACGAAAAAGGACTTGGAGAAAATGACAGAGTTTATCTAGTAGCAGCTTCAATTATTGCTACAATTGGTATACCAGGAGAAGTACAACCTCTTGAAAAATCTGATTTAATCTCATCAACAGAAGAAGGTTATAGAGATGGTGATATTGTTATAAGAAAGATAGAAAGTTTTTTAAATAAAAAACAATTACCAATTGATAAAAAAGAACTTATTATAAGAACATTAAAAAATACATTAACAACAGATAATATTAACAAAGTAACAAATGGAGAAAGTCAATTAAAAAGAGTATTCTCTAAAATTATAGATGATTTGGGAATATATTATAAAATTGGCTTAACAACAGATTTTACAGGAAAATTATTTAATGAAATGTATAATTGGCTTGGATTTACTCAAGATAAATTAAATGATGTTGTTTTAACTCCATCTTATATAGCAACATTACTTGTAAAACTTGCAAGAGTAGATAAAGATTCTTTTGTATGGGATTTTGCAACTGGTTCAGCAGGCTTACTAGTAGCAGCAATGAATGAAATGTTAATAGATGCAAAAGATAAAATAAAGTCTCCAGATGAATTATCACTTAAAGTAGCAAAAATAAAAGCAACTCAAATTTTAGGGATTGAAATTTTACCAAGTGTGTATATGTTAGCTATATTAAATATGATTTTAATGGGAGATGGTAGTTCTAACATTATCAATAAAGACTCCTTAATCGACTTTAATGGAAACTATGGTTTTGGCAATACTAATGAAAAGTTTCCAGCAACAGCATTTGTATTAAATCCCCCATATTCTGCACAAGGAAATGGAATGATATTTGTTGAAAAAGCTTTATCAATGATGGATAAAGGTTATGCTGCAATAATTATTCAAAATTCAGCAGGTTCTGGAAAAGCAACAGAATACAATAAAAAAATATTAAAACATAGTTCTCTTTTAGCAAGTATAAAAATGCCAATAGACTTATTTGTTGGAAAATCAAGTGTTCAGACAAGTATATATGTTTTTAGAGTTGGAGAAGCACATCAAAAGGATGATCCTGTTAAATTTATAGATTTTTCAAATGATGGATATACACGTACAAATAGAAAGAAAGCAAGTAACAACTTGAAAGATACAAATAATGCTAAAGAAAGATATGAAGAAGTAGTTGATTTAGTAAGATTTGGAAAATCAAAATTAAATTATTTGACTGAACAAGAATATTATGAAGGTACTATTGATCCAGAAAATGGAGCAGATTGGAATCAGACTGCCCCAGTTGATACAAAACCTACATTAGAAGATTTTAAAAAAACTGTACGTGAATATTTAGATTGGGAAGTAACTAATGTATTAAAAAATTCGAGTAATGAGGATAATCGCTTGGGAAAATAGATGCCTCACTTAACGAAAAGTTAAATAATGTTGAGTGGGGCGAATATAGACTGATGGATTTATTTGAAATTGTTGGAACGAAATCACTAGATAGTAATGCAATAACATTTGTGAAAAATGGAATTAATTTTGTTGGGCGAACTTTTTCAAATAATGGAATACAAGGAAAAATTGATAGAAGAAACTTTCCACCAAATGAACCCAATACAATTACAGCAACAGTAATTGGTAATTATAAGTATGTTAAATATCAGGAAGAAGAATATTATTGCTCACAAAATATAAATAAACTAACACCAAAGTCCACAATAGAAAAATGGAATAAACAAATTGCTTATTATTTTGTAACTTTAATTAAAAAATTTGTGTCATTATATGATGGACAACAGGGAGGATATAAATTAGAAGATATAAAAAATTATGAAGTTAAAATTCCAATGAAAAAAGGAAAAATTGATTTTGAATTTATAGAGAACTTTGTTGCCAAGTTAGAAACTCAACATGTCGCCGAGTTAGAAATTCAGCGTGTCACTGAACTAGAAAAATATTTGAATGTTACTGGTTTAAAAAACTATGAATTAACAGAAGAAGAAAATAATATTTTAAATAATTTTGAAACTATGTATTTAGATGAATTTAAAATCAATGATTTATTTTATGTCAATTCTTCCAAAAAAAGATTTGATGCTAATAAAGTAAATATAACTGAAAATATAGGACATCCATATGTTGTTAGAACAGCATTAAATAATGGTATAAAGGGATATATTAACCAAGATGAACAATTTTTAAATCCTGGTAATACAATTTCATTTGGACAAGATACTGCAACAATGTTCTATCAAGAAAACTCTTATTTTACAGGTGATAAAATAAAAGTTTTATGTAGTAAAAATGATAATTTTAATAAAAAAAGAGCATTATATTTTATTACAAGTATGGCAAAATCATTTAAAACATTTAGCTGGGGAGCATCGAGCTTTAACGAAAATGTCATAAATAATCAATTATTAGCTGTTCCTGTGATAGATAATGAAATTGATTATACTACAATTGAATTACTAATATCAGCAATTCAAAAATTAGTAATAAAAGACGTAGTTAAATATACTAATATAAAAATTGAAGCAACAAAAAAAGTTATAAATAATTAAAAACTCATAATTAGTTGATAAATAAAATCTATAATATAAAAAAGAAAGTAGTTCTACTTTCTTTTTTATTATGCTAAATATAAAATTCCTAAAGCTACTGTTAATATGGCAAAAATAATAGATAATGTTATCATCAATCTTTTTTGTTTTCCTTCTCTTGTTTTGCCTTTATTTTTCTCATAAAAATTATTAGTTGAAGATCCTGTTATTGTTGAAGATAAAGCAGCATCATCTTTAGAAGTTGTTAAAGCTATTATGATAACTGCAAAAGCTATTAAAAAATATATAATTGTTATAATTGTTCTTACTATTTCCATTTTTATTCCTCCTACTTTACTTGCCTATTTTACCATATTTATTTTATGATTGCAATAGGCTTGTTTCGTTTTTTATCTAATTATAAATACAATCAGCAAAATTATTGTTTTCATTACTATATTTTGAAAAATCTGATAATTAGTTGCCTTTATTCCAACATCATTTACCTCATCATATTTTTGTATGACTTTATCTATTTCCTCTTGTGAAGAAATATTTTTTTCATTCATATATTCTTTAGCTAAAAATCTTGCTTTTATCATTGCATCATTTTCAAGATAAATTCTAACTGCATAATATACCATTCCTAAAATCAAAAATATGGATAAAAATAGCATTTTAAATGGTAACATCTTAAAAATCGCAAAAATACAAATAACTAAAAAATATAAAATATATACATTAGAAAATATAAAATTAAACCATAACATTTTTTTACTTTGTATTGAATGTAGGCATTCATGTGCTATTGTCTGTATTCTTGTGTAATTATTTTTTAAATTCGCAATAAATATTTTATTACTCATTACTAAATATAGTGTACTATTTGAATTTTTATCTTCTTCAATTTTTACATCTTCATTTTTTAACTTTTTAAGATATTCTTTGCAAATCTCTATGTTTTTAGGATATTTTTCTACTATTTCATCTAATTCTTTATTTTCTGCTAATTGTTTTAATTTTTTTAAATTAACATCAAAAACACATCTTGTAATTAAACATATTATTATCAAAAAAAATATTAAAGCTATAAATTCCATACTTTCTCCTATGTAAAGAGTTTTCTTTTTTTATTGTAAAACATCTTTTACTGCATCACCAATTATCTTATTTACATCTGCTAAAACAATATTAAATTTTGTTTCTGTTTCAAAAAATTTTTTTGCTTCATCATTTTCTATTAGCTCAATATAAAGTTGTTGCATCTTCTTTGTTTTTTCTTCATCGCTTTTACCTGTTTGCATAGCTATTAATTGCGCTTCATATCTTGCTTGTTCAAACTCTTGTATTTTCTTTTTCAATTCAGGTTTTAAACTTAATGTTTCTTTTGCCATTTTATAATTAACATATTCTTCTGAAGCTTTTATTTCTTGTGCTAATTTATTTGCTGTATCATATACATTCATCTATTTTCCTCCTAAATATAAAATAGGCATACTAAGACTGTAACAATTAAAGCTTAAAGTCTCAGTAAATTACATATTTTATTGTTCTTCGATTCCTTCTATCTGCACCTTAGCATTTATTGGACATATACTAATCCAAGTATTTCCATCATTTACATTTATTTCATTTCCTTCTAAGTCAACATATTTTGTTTGTAAATTTCTTGCCTGTTTTATACATTTAATTTTTATTGCTTTTCCATTTGTTATATAATATCCATTAAATGTTCCAATATTAGTTAACCCTTGTCTCCCTTTATTTTCTGCATCTTTTAAAGTATAATTATTACAAAATGTTATAATTATATTCTTTGTTGTAATTGGTTCTCCTGTATCCCAATCTGTTTGAGCTTTATTTCTTGCATATCTCTTATATACTTGATTTTCTTTATCATATTCATAGCTGACTTTTTGAAGTGTTGAAAATGGTATTGTAACTTTTTGTGCTTCTTGCCCAGCTTCTAAATTAACATCATCTACAACATAATTTAATACACTTTTTTTAGTTGACGTTGTTTTATATCCTCTTTCTTTTGCAACTTTTAGTAATTCTTCTGTACTTGATACTGCATTATGTGGAGAACTCTTATCTTTTACTCTCCAAAATGTCTCTTCACTTTCTGTTATCCCATTTATATTATTTATCTTGAATTCTCTTATGTCTTTTTGTGCTTGTGGACTCCAACCAAAATGTGTATATATAGCATCATTTTCCATTGCATAATCTAGGAAATAGTGTCTTGAGCTTCTAATAGGTCCTATCTTATCTACATTAGCGCCTTTAAATAAAGCCATTAGTCTAGTTTCTCCACCTTCAACTACTATTTCATATACTACATAAGTATCATTTAAAGCTGCTTGTGGCCATGCTCCACTATGATTATCTATCATAACTGCAATTGGTCTATCTTCGCCTTTAAATATTTGTATAGTTTTTTCCTCTTGCACTGCTGTTGATATTTCTTCATTTTGATTTTCTGAAACTTCTTGAGTTTTGCTATTCTTATCTTTTATTATTTTATATGCCATAACCACACCTGCTACTAATATAATAATAATTAGAATTATAATTAAAATTCTGGTTTGTTTTCCCTTCATTTTTAACCTCTTTCCTATTTAGCACATACTCATATATGGTTTAAAATAATTAAATTAAAATTGCTACTGTTACAAATGTCAATTATTTTTCAACCAACTTTCCCTAATCTCTAGTAATTTTTAAATCATCTAAAATTTTTTCTTCCTTAGGTCTCATTAACTTTTTGTCTTCTTCTTTTATATGATCATATCCCATTAGGTGATAAAAGCCATGTACTACCATATAACTTAATTCTCTCTCAAAGCTATGTTGATATTCTTCTGCCTGTTTTTTTACTCTTTCTATTGAAATAATTATATCCCCTAATACATCTTCATAAGTAAAATCTTTATTTTTTATCTTTTTATTTAATTCTTCCTTTTCAAACATTGGAAAAGATAATACATCTGTTTCTTTATCTATATTTCTATATTTAAAATTAATTCTTCTTATTTCTTCTGGTGTTGTTAATGTAATAGTCATAATGAGATTTGAATTAGTTAAGCCTTCTTCTTCAAAACATTTTTTAACTACTTTTTCGATGGTATCTTCAAACTTCTTGTTTTCTTCTATATTTAGATATGTAATCTCATACATTATGCTACCACCTTATCTTCTTTTTTTATATTTCCTCTATATTTTCCTAACGATTTATAATTATCTTTTAATTCACGTATTACTCCATAGTCTATTAGCTTTCTTCTATAATAAGTAATTATTTTAGAATAATCCATTTTATCATTTTTTATTTTTCTAATATCATTTCTTATAAATAAAATTTCCTTTTGTTTAATGTATTCTTCAAAATTTACTTCTTTTAATTTTGAAATTTCTTTATACTTGTCCCAAATTTTTTTATAATAATCTCTTTCATTCATGCTTTCCCAATATACTTTAGTTGATAATAGTCTTACATGGTAATCTTCTATTAGATTCATTAGCATACTATAAGCTTTTTCTCTTTTTGTAGCCATTTTAGTATCTTGTACTAAAGTTCTAGCATCTTTTAATAGTTTTTCATAACATTGCTCTGCAACAATTAAAGGTATACTATGTGTAAATAATTTTCTACTAATTCCTAATAAAATCATATTTTTTTCTATATTATCCCTTGTATCTAATTTTCCAACAGTGAATGTTTCAAATTTATTGTAATCATTTAGAATTTCTTTAAATTCTTCATTATTTCCTATTCTTATTTTTAATGATAATATATTTTGTATATATTCTTCTAATGTATAGAAAATTTTAACATATACCCATTCTTTTGTTGAATCATATATATTTGTTGTATCAGCTAACTTAATTGAATAATTCTTTAATATTGATTTATATAGTGAGTCCATTTTGTCTATATAAAACTTGTTATATCTTTCTTGTACTTTTTCTTTTGCTATATTTTCTATATTTTCTTTGTCTAATTCTATTAGATATTTTTGCTTTCTATATTTATAGTCCATATATTCTTTTTCTTTTAAGCTTGTTACTTCATAATATCTTGATAAAGCATCTCTTTCAAATTCAGATGCAGTATTGTTTTTTACTTTGTTATATATAGAGTCCATAACATATTTATCTAACGTTTCTAAATAAACTGTATATGCTTCATCATATTTTTTTTCTAGTTCTTCACTATTATAATTTTCTGTATCATTTTGATAATTTTCATAAGCTTTTAATAGGCTATTTCTTTTTATTGTAATTTTCATTCCATTGATTCCTATTTTTGTAGGAATCAATATTTTTGTTATTGTCTTTGTTATTTTATTAAAAAAATTTGTATTTGCTCCTGTTATTCTTAAACTTTTTTCTTCCATTAAATTCATCCTTTCATTTGTTCTTTATAAATAATTAAAATACAATCTTCTCATTTGTGCCAATGTTTTCAAGTACTTCATAAATCACATTAATTTCTATTCCTTCTTCTTTTTCCTCTTTATTGATAATTTTATTTACTATTTTTTCTTTATCTTCTATTTGGTCATCCAATTTTTCCTGTAATTTTTGTATCCCTATATTCATCGCTTCTTCTGGTGTATATTTTTTTGTTTCTTCTATAATTTCCTTATTAGTTGTTTTTACTAGGGAAATAGGTAAATAAAAGTCTTGAAATATTTTAAATTTATTTTCTGAATATATTGTATCATAAATTTCAAATTTTGAAAGTCTTTTTGAAAAATTTATTTCAAAATTGTTAAATTTTATCTTATATTTATTTTCAATCTTTCCTGTTTCACTTCTTTCCGTAGCTTCATAAGGAATAGTCATACTTTCAGAATACCATACTTTTGCTTGAATTTCACCTTTTGCATGTACATATCTAATTCCTGTGTATTTTCCTTCCATCCATCCATTTATTAATGTTGTTCCAACATTTACTGTGTCTCCTACTTTTGCTACTATTGTTCCATTTTGTGCGTTAATTTTTGTTATAATCCCTTGTTTATCTGAAACAATACTACAGTAATCTTCTTCATCTATAATTTCTGGTTTTGAAGTAGATTTTACTACTTTTACTATTACATTTGTTCCTTTAAGTTCAATTCCCATCCACGCTATATCTTCTCTTTGTAACCTTACCTTATTTATAATTTCTTTTGTATTTACTTTTGATTTCAACTTTCCAATAGTCAATCCTGCTTCTTGAATATCTTTTTCTAACTCTTGAACTATCTCTTCATTTTCTTCTATAATTTCTATATTCCATATAAAGTTTGATGAAATTCCGAGTAACAGCATAAGTAAAATTAAAAATGCTAAGAAAATCTTCCTTTTTTTGTATTTATTAAAAATAAAAGGTATTCCTCTTTTCTTTATAATTTTAAGTTTACATTGTGTTTGTTTAGCAATTTTTGCAACCTTTTTTAAATCTTTTATTCCAACATTTAATTCTAGTTTTACATTCTTATCTCTTCTTAAATTCCATATTGTTATTTTATTGTTTCTACTTATATTGATAAATCTTTCTATATAATATCCTTCTATCGATATTCTTATATATCCAATTATATAATTTAAAAGAATCTTAATTATCATATTTAATTTCACTCCTTTCATCAAATTAGAATTTTGGCAATGTAAAAAATTAATTATTTTCAATCAAACTTTCTTTCAATATCAATACTCTCTATCTTTCCAGTTACTCTTATATCATCATTTGTCATATTTTCTAATTTTAATTCATATCCATTTATATTTACCAAGCCCAAAGAAGTATTTATTCTAATATAATAGTCTTCATATTCTAATATTCCTTTAAAATTTTCTATCACCATTTCATTAAACCCTGTAATTGTCAATTTAGGAGTATCTGAATATACCTCTTGTGGCATTTCTAAAAGTCTATCGATTTTTGATAATGTATTTTTCTTTTTTTTCATTATTTCTCCTTAAAATAGGTCATTGAAGACTTACCTTTTTGACCAAATATTTATTTTTCGGTTAAAAAGCTATACCAAATTAACCGATCAAACTTATATTAACTTTTAAATTCATCTAAAGATCTAAATTCATATCCCATTGCTTTTATTTCTTTAATTATATCTCCTAAAATATTTGTATTTGTTTTTGAATTTCCATGTAACAAAATTATTTCTCCATTATGAACATTATCTAATATCTTTTGCTTTGCAACTGCTTCTTCTGGCTGTTTATCTTCATTCCAGTCCTCATACGCAAAAGACCACATAACTGTTTTATATCCTAATGAATTTGTTATATTTATAGTTCTTTCACTATATTCTCCCTTTGGTGGTCTAATATATTTCATTTCATATTGAAATTTTTCATATATAGCTTTATGTAAGTCCATAACTTCTGAATTTATCTTTTCATCTGTTATATCTGGCATTGAAGGATGATTACAAGTATGATTTCCTACAATATGTCCTTCATCTATCATTTGTTTTACTAGCTCTTCTTGTGTATTTAAGTAATGAGCTGTAATAAAAAATGTTGCTGTTACATTATTTTCCTTTAATGTTTGTAAAATTTTAGGTGTATATCCTGCTTCATACCCTTCATCAAATGTTAGATAAACAAATTTAGCATTTTTATTTCCCATAGCTATTCCATTGTTCTTTTCTAAAATTTCTAAATTTGATTTTCCTAAGTCTGGTTGTTCATGGTTATCATTTCTTTTTATACCCCATCCTATTTTTTTATTATTTAATGTTTGTGAATTTGTTAGTATTGACTCTTCTTTTTCTCCTTTATTCACTATTAATGTTACTGAAAAAATTAACAATAATAATACAAAAATTTTTAATATCAAACTTCTTTTCATTTTTTTGCCTCCTAAGCTAGTATTTTTCTTTTATAAATTTTATGTTTTTGTTTTTTTAATTATTACTATTTTGTCTTATTTATATTTTTCCAATATTTTCCATTTACTATTCAAGAAATAATACTAACAGTTTTATTAGCAAACACTATTAATATCAATTATATTTCCGTTTGGATAATTTTCTAAAGTTTCTATTGACAATGAAAAAATTTTAGATTATATTGTAATATAAATTGGAAAATAAAGGAAATTTATATCATTTTGTCGATTCCTTTATTTTATTAAATTTTTAAGTTAATTTTTTAAATTTTAGGAGGATACAAATGTTAAACTTTGTAATATGTGATGATAACCTGAATATTTTAGATAAATTTTCTAAAATACTAGAAAGTATTTTTATTAAACATAACTATGATGCACAAATTGGTTTTAAAACAGATAATGTTGATGAACTATTAGATTATGTAGATGATAATAAAACTGATGTATTAATTTTAGATATTAATTTAAAATCTGATAAATCTGGTTTAGAAATAGCATCTCTTGTAAGAAAAAAATATAAAGACACTTATTTTATATTTACAACTGCTCATTTAGAATATGCAATGATGGCTTATAGATTTAAAACATTTGATTATTTAGCTAAACCTATTACTTATGAAAGATTAGAAGAAACTATTATTCGATTATTTGATGATGTTAATGGGTGTCCTAAAAAATATATAAAGATTGATAATAAGAAAACCATTATTGCTGAAGATGAAATTTTATATATTAAACGTGATGCTATGAAATTAATATTTCATACTAAAAATAGAGATTATGAAACTTATAGTTCATTTGTCAAAATTCAAGATTCTTTACCTTCTAATTTTATTAGGTCTCATAAATCATTTATAGTAAATGTTAATAATCTTATTAATTTAGATCCTGTAGAAGATTTAATATATTTTGATAATGGCTCCACTTGTGATATTGGTCCTAAATATAAAAAGACTTTAATCGAGGAGGTTAAAAAATATGGACATTTTTAATAGTTTTTGGAATGCTATTACTACTCCAAATCAACTTTTAATAAATATATGTTATATATTCCTAAATATTTTTATAGAAGCACCATTAATGTTCTTACTTATAAGAAATGCCTTTAAAGTTGATTGTTCCAAAAGACAAAAATATACTTATATAATTACAACTGCAAGTATAGCATTACTAGCAATGTTTCTTATAAAATCACCATATAATGTTATTTTTAATTATATTTCAGCATTTGTACTTGTACATTTTATCTTTAAAATGAATATATTAAAGACATTAATTGCTGCTGTCTATCCTGGCATTATTTTTAGTTTAGTTGGTGGTTTAATTTTTACACCCTATCTAAATATTTTTGACATTTCTACTGAACAGGCTACTACAATTCCAATTTTTAGAATACCTTTTTCGATTTTAATGTATTTAATAGTATATATTTTTGCTTTTATATTAAAATATAGAAAAATTGCTATAAACATAATAGAAAATTTTGATAAAACTAATAAATCTATTGTTACTTTAAATTTTATATTTGGATTTTTTAATATAGTAATGCAAGTTATATTAACATATAATTATACTGATATACTACCTATCCAATTTACTTTTTTTAATTTTATCAGTTTAATTATTTATTTTGGTTTAAGTTTCTTTAGTTTAGCAAAAATTATGTCATTGGCTACAACTAAACAGAAATTAGAGAGTTCAGAAGAATATAACAAAACATTACATATTCTACATGATAATGTTAGAGGTTTTAAACATGACTTTGATAATATTGTAACAACAATTGGTGGCTATATAAAAACAAATGATATGAAAGGTCTAGAAAAATATTATTCACAATTACAAGAAGACTGTGAAAAAGTAAATAATTTATATATTCTAAATCCAGATATTGTTAACAATCCAGGTATATATAATTTACTTACAACAAAATATAATCAAGCTGAAGAAAAAGGAATAAAAGTAAACTTAACATTTTTACTTGATTTAAATGATATAAATATGAAAATATATGAATTCACAAGAATACTAGGAATATTGTTAGATAATAGTATTGAAGCCACATCAGAATGTGATAAAAAAGTATTAAATATTGTTTTTAGAAATGATACTAAAAATAATAGAAATATAGTTTTAATAGAAAATACTTATAAAAATAAAGATATTGATATAAACACAATATTTAATAAAGGTTATAGTGAAAAAGAAAATCATACTGGACTTGGACTATGGGAAATTACACAAATATTAAAAAAGAACAATAATGTCAATTTAACTACAACAAAAGATGATGAATATTTCTCTCAACAATTAGAAATTTACTATTAAATAAAAAGGATTTTAGAATAAAAATTCCTTCTTTATTTTATCCAACCAAAAAAGAACAGTTTAAACTGTTCTTTTTTGGTTGGATTGTTTATAATAACATTAAAGTATATTATTTTAAGTACAGTATAATTAAACACTATACTTAAATTTAAAAACATATTGAAAATTAATCTTTTTTTACTAAGCTTGCTGGCATTTTTGGTTGATGCATTATCCACATAATTCCACAAGCTGTATTTGTAGATTTAGCATATTTTTCTGCAACTTTAGCTAAAAATTTTAACATAAAGATTTCCTCCTTTGTTTTTTATATATAATATAAAAATACTGCCGGCTTGTATTTTTAATATTAACTAAATAATTTTAAGCATTTTCATATAATTCATATCCATATTTATTATTTGTAATTTTATAAGCAATTCTTGTAATCATACATGTTTGTATAAAATATCCAAATATAATCATATTAGAAATTATATTATTTTTTATAAAAATAGCTATCACTAAACCTATTATAAGAAAAATATAAGATGCAATTTGTTTTTTCTTTCTTAATCTTTTACTTACAATTGGTGCTTCTTCTGTATCAGCAGGTGCATATAGTTTTATCATAATCATTGCAAATATTCCTACTGCAACTACTAATAAATATTTTTCAATATTACCTAAAATAATGCTTTTTGATAAAAATGCAACCCCACAATAAAATGCACATGTTGATATTATACATCCTATATGTGTCTTTAGATGAAATCCTCCAGAAGCTCCTCTATATGGAATCAATATTAAAAATGTAATTAAAGTTAATTTAAACACTCCTAATATATATGATATTAATAACATTATAAATATTTTAGGAACTTCACCTAAAAGAACTTGAAGCCCATAATTTATTATTTCTGCTCTTTCATCATCTACATCTGGCATTTTTTTTCTTATTTTATTGGTTAGAGATTGAGTGATTTTATCTATCATTTTTTCTCACCACGTTTCCTCTTTTGTTAAACGTAGTTTATCACCTTATAGAGGAATGTTTTTATTTATTTTATTAAACCTCGCTTTTCTTTTGCATCTTTTAATATTTTCTGTTTCATAAAATATTTTGGTGTTTTTGTAAATTTCTCGCTAAACTAAAATAATGAATACTATTTTTATATCTACAAAAAAATAAAGAAGATAGTTTTTACTATCTTCTATAAATTACTAATATTTTTTAAAATGCACCATGTTCCTAAACTTTGTGGTAAATCTTTAAATGTTATTTCTTCTTTAGTAATTGGATGTTCTATAGTTAATTCATAAGCCCATAATGCTATTTGCTTACCTTTTCCTCTAAGTCCATATTTTTGATCTCCAAAAATGCTATGCCCAAAATGTGATAATTGCACTCTAATTTGATGATGTCTCCCTGTATGTAAATTTACTTTTATTAAACTTAATTTTTTTACTTCATTATAAGTTATTAATTCATAATCTAACTTTGCTAACTTTGCATTCTTCTTGTCTTTACTAACTACTTTACTCATATTATTTCTTTCATCTTTATATAAATAATCTTCTAAATCTCCGCTTATTTGGATTTACTTTTCCATCAACTACTGCTAAATATTTTTTCTTAAAAACTTTATTTCTTACCTGATCACTTAATCTTCCTGCTGCCTTAGAAGTTTTAGCAAATATCATAACACCTCCAACAGGTCTATCTAGCCTATGCACCAATCCTAAATATACATTTCTAGGTTTATTATATTTTTCTTTAATATATTCTTTTACTATAGTTATCATATCTATGTCTTCTGTCTTATCAGCTTGAGACGGAATATTAGGTAATTTCTCTACTACAATAATATGATTATCTTCATATATTACTTTCAAATTTTTCATTTTTTCTCCTTTTAAAATAGTATAAATATCTATTTCTCCCATCTTCCATAAATTCCAGCAGGCAACACTAATTTGGAATTTTCCATTGGAATTCCTATTTCTCCTGATTCCAATTTACCTTTTTTCTTTCTATTTACTGTTAGATCTAAAATGTTTTCCAAAACCTTACTAGATATTCCTGTAGTATATGAATTAATTAAGAAAAATAATGGATTATCTGATAATACATTTGTGCATAGTTCTACTAAATCATATATATTATTTTCAAATTGCCATACTTCTCCATTTGCTCCTCTTCCATAAGATGGCGGATCCATTATAATAGCATCATATTTATTTCCTCTTCTAATCTCCCTATTTACAAACTTTACAACATCATCAACAATAAATCTAACAGGTCTATCTTTCAATCCCGATGCTTCTAAATTTTCTTTTGCCCATGTAGTCATTCCTTTTGAACTATCTACATGGCATACTGCTGCACCTGCATAGCTACAAGCAACTGTTGCTCCACCTGTATATGCAAATAAATTTAATACTTTTATTTCTCTTCTTTCTAATCTTATTTTATTTATCATCCAATCCCAATTTATCGCTTGCTCTGGAAATAGTCCTGTATGCTTAAATCCCATTGGTTTAATATTAAATGTTAAACTTTTATATTTAATTTTCCATTGCTTTGGCATTTTTTTATTAAATTCCCATGAGCCTCCACCTGAATTACTTCTATGATATGTCGCATTAATTTCTTTCCATTTTTTAGGAAAACTTTTTTCTTTCCATATAATTTGTGGATCAGGCCTAGAAAGTACAACATCTCCCCATCTTTCTAATTTTTGTCCATTCGCCATATCTAACAACTTA
Organism: Clostridia bacterium; assembly: GCA_022794055.1. Lineage (GTDB taxonomy): Bacteria > Bacillota > Clostridia > TANB77 > CAG-508 > CAG-269. The sequence goes on along the minus strand of JAAWEA010000044.1, from coordinate 41,730 downwards.
TAATTTTCCCACTCACTTGCTAATTTCATTTATCAATTTCTCCTTTATAGATATCTTTTTAATAGTTTCTTCTAATGTTTTTAATAATTTTTCTTTTCCATAAAAAATATAACTATCCTTTTTTGAATAGTTATATTTTAGCATACTTTATTTATTTTGTATATATTAGCTATTTTTAAGTTTTGAATTTTTTAAACATTTCCTAAAATCTTAAAAAATGTACAAATCAAATAAATATTTATTCCTGAAAAAATCACAAAACTTGTAAAAACAGCTGTCATAAGCTTATGATTAGTTGTAAATTTTATTACTTTTTCTCTCTTACTCTTTGGTGCTATTTCTAACTTGTCCAATTTGTCATTATACCTTATTTTAAAAACATCTTCCATTTTAAATTCCTCCATTTGTATTATATATATGCACAACTTTTTAAAATATTCCTATTGTTAAAATAAATTTTTAATGATATAATTTTTTTTAAATTGCAATATCGTTTAAACATAAGAAAGGGGAAAATTTAAATGTTAAAAGATAAGGAAATAATAAGAAAAATATTAATTGAAATTATAATTTTAATTATGTGTGGAATTACACTTTTTTATCAAACCAAAAAAATAGGACTTCATGAAGACGAGGGCTATACTTTATGTTCTTCTGTTAATCCTTATAATGGTTTAATGACAGCTCATGAAAATGATAAGCCTGTATGGAGAACAAAAGAATATGTAAAAAACTTTATGACACTAACACCTAATAACTTTTTAAATTTCAAAGCTTTATACATGAATCAAGCTTATGATAATCATCCACCTATTTTTTATACTTGTGTTCATTTTTCTAGTATTTTATTTGGTGGTCAATTTAATATTTATACTGTATTTATTGTAAATATAATTGCATTTATCTTTAGTTGTATTATATTAAAGAAAATATTAGCTCTATTAGGAAAAGAAAATTTAATTATTCCTAGTTTAATTCTTTATGGATTATGTATGGGAACAATTTCAATGGTTATTTTCCAAAGAATGTACATGTTACTAACTACTTTTATAATGTTATATTTTTATTTAAGTTTAAAAATATATAAAAATGACTTTGAATTTGATAAAAAGTTAAAAATACAACTTGGCATAACAACTGTACTTGGTTTCTTAACTCAATACTTTTTTGCAATATATGCCTTCTTTATTTTTGCAATTATGATAGCAGAAATGATTAGAAATAACAAACAAGATAAAATACCAAAATATTTAGGTTATCATGCTTTATATGCAATAATTGGTGTTGTGTTATTTGTCCCTTGTGTTAAACATTTGCTATTTTCAGATAGAGGATTATCAAATTTAGGAAATGCTGGCTATTTAGAGCATACTTGGACTTATGTAAAACATTTAGCTTATGCTTTTAATATTAACCAAAACTCTGCTTTACTAATTGGATTGATATTCACTTTATTCGCAATAAGTACTACATATTATTTTATAAAAAGTAAAGATAAATTTATACCAAGTCTACTAATAATACCAAGTGTTTTTTACTTTTTAATTTCTGTAAAAATGACATCTTTCCAAGAGTTAAGATACATTATGGCAGTTATACCATTTGTTGTACTTACACTGTTCTTTATGTTAGATGATCTAATTAAAATTAAATATAAAGATATTATTTGTACTATTATAGCTATTGTTATAGTTTCTATTGGTTTTATATCTTCTAAACCGAAATTTTTATATGAGAACTATCAAGAAATTTTAGATATTGCAAATAATAATAGTGAAAAATCTTTTGTTTATGTTTATGATAATTTCTTTAATCACATGCAAAGTATTCCAGAAATGATGATTTATAATAAAACATTGATTATTAATTATAAGAACAATGAACTTGATTTTGTTATTAATGATGAAAGTTTAAAAAGTGAAGATTCTTTTGTTTTATCAATTAAATCTTATATGGATAATGAAACTATTTTAAATGAATTAAAAGATAAATCTGATTTTAAAAATATTGAAACTATTTATAAAATTGAGAATAATTCAGAAGTTGTAGGTAATAATTATTATCTAATTTCAAAATAAAAAAAGAAGGGAAGAGGGAAAAAGGGTCCAGGACAAAAAATCCCTCTTTTTTTTGTTTAAAATAATATAACACAAAAAATCCCTCTTTTTTTTTGTTTAAAATAATATAACACAAAAAAGAGGGATTTTTTGTCCTGGACCCTTTTTCCCTCTTCCATTCTTTCAATTTCCTACTCTTTTTTAATCTGTTCTACAATTTTTTCTGTAATTCCCTTAACTTCCATCAAATCTTCTTTGGAAGCATGTTTTATTTTCTCAACACTACCAAAATGCTTTAATAATGATTTCTTCTTTGCCTCACCTATTCCTTTTATATCATCAAGCTCTGATTTTGTAACTGACTTTTCTCTTAATTTCCTATGGTAAGTAATTGCTGTATCATGTACAGTATCTTGAAATCTAGTAATTAAATTCATCAAATTTTCTGAAATTGGAAGTTCATTTCTATTTTCATCCATCAAGGCTCTTGTTTGATGTTTATCATTTTTAACCATACCAAACACTGGTATATCTAAATTATATTTTTCAACGGCTTGCTTAATTGCTCTAATCTGTGTAATTCCACCATCAGCAAAAAATACATCTGGTAACTTTCCAAATCCACTATCCTCTTTTTCAATAGAATGTGCTAATCTTCTAGTTACAACTTCTTCCATACATTTAGGATCATCTTGAGAAAAAACCGTTTTTATTTTAAACCTTCTTGAAAGATTTTTCTTAATAACCCCATCTATCATTACACACATTCCTGCAACCATAAATTCACCTGAAATGTTTGAAATATCAAATGTTTCAATTTTTCTTGGAAGCTTATCTAATTTTAATACTTGTTTTAATTCCATCATTATTTCTGATTTATCTTTTTCTTTATTTTGTAGTGTTATTTTAGCATTATTCTCTGCCATTTCCACAAATTTCAACTTTTCACCTTTTTTAGGACTCTTTAATTCCACTTTTTTTCCTAATTCTGTGGATAACCATTGTTCAATTACTTGTTTATCAGCTAATTCTTCCCTTAGCATTATTCTATTTGGAATATTAGGATTTTCTAAATAATACTGTTTGATAAAACCTGTTAATATCTCCATGCTATCCATATCTTTTAACTCTGGAAAAAAGTAATGCTCTCTTCCTATCATTTTGCTTCCTCTAACAAAGAAAATCTCTACACATACATCAATCTTTGATTTATATAAACCAATTACATCAATATTATTTTCTGAAATATTAGAAACTTTTTGCTTAGAAGAAGCTCTTTCAATTGCTACTTTTCTATCACGCAATTCTGCTGCTTTTTCAAATTCCAATTTTTTTGATGCCTCTTCCATTTGCTTGTCTAATTCTTTAATAATTTTATCTGTCTTTCCTTCTAGTAAATCAATAATTTCATCTATTTGCTTCCTATAATTTTCTGGTGTTACATATCCCACACAAGGTGCTAAACACCTTTTAATATGATAATTTAAACAAGGTCTTGTTGTAGACTTAAAATTTCTACATTGACGTATTTTATATCTTTGCTTTATAAAATTTAACATTTCCTTTGCTGCACCAGGATTAGCATAAGGACCGAAATATCTTGCACCATCATTAATCAATTTTCTTGTTATTATTACATTTGGATATTCTGATTTTACATCAATTTTTATATAAGGATATGTTTTATCATCTTTTAATAAAACATTAAATTTAGGACGATTTTTCTTAATTAAGTTACACTCTAAAATCAATGCTTCTGCTTCATTATCAACAACAATATACTCAAAATGGTCAATCAAACTTACCATTTTCTTAATTCTTTCAGTCTTATTTGTTTTTCTAAAATAAGACCTCACTCTATTTTTTAATGACACTGCTTTTCCAACATAAATTATAGTGTCATTTTTGTCTTTCATTATATATACACCAGGCTCTCCTGGTAATTTTTTTAGTTCCTCTTCAATATTAAACATTTTTCCCTCTATTCATAATATCCAATATAAGGCAAGTTCCTTAAGTTCTGGTTATCATCTAATCCAAATCCTACAACATATTTATCATCAATTTTGAAGCCTATATAATCTACATTTAGTTCTATTACTCTTCTTGATGGTTTACTTAATAATGTTGCTATTTTTACACTTTTCGCATTTTTCTCTTCTAAATGTTTTAGTAAAAAATCTAATGTCTTTCCTGTATCAACAATATCTTCTACTATAATAACATCTTTCCCCTCTATGCTGCTTTTTATATCTTTATGTAATATTACTTTTCCTGAACTTTCGTTGTTTATATAACTTGATACTTCAATGAATTCAAAAATTATATTGTTTTTTATTCTTTTTGCTAATTCCCACATAAATGGAACAGAACCTTTTAAAATTCCTATAAAAACAATTTCTTTCCCTTTATAATCTTTTTCAATTTCTTTTGCCATTTCGTCTAATCTTTTTTCTAGTCTTGCATTATTTATTAGTACATTTAATTCTTTCATTATATCCCCTTTAGTATTATATAATATATTTATCTTTAAAATCAATATATAGGCAATAGACATTTATGTAAAACTATGATATAATAGCAAAAATTAGCATTAAATTTTCCAAATACAAAATGGAGGGATGACAATGAATAGGGAATTACGGAGAATGTGCAAGTTAGTAAATATGTATATTGTACTACTATCACCAGATAATGCAGAAGACCTAAAAAAAAATCACAAAGAGTATCTTGCTGATTTAGATATGTTAGCAAAACTTATTAATGCTTATCTTGAAGATACTACAAATTTGTTTCAGAGTTGGTGTAATGTTTCTGTAGAAGTATTCTTATATGAAACATCAAATATGTTTTCAAGAATGATAAGATTTCTGCAAATGGTGATAGTCAACCATTACCTTAACAAATACAGCTACGAGATGTCTGTATGCGGAATTCTGCAAAATAACCTTAGTCTTGTACGTCAAAGGCTAATACAATATGACATTTTCTCTTAAACCTGCATTCAAAAGGGCTTGAAGTTTAAGCCCTTTTTTTCGTGTTATAAAAAAAATAAAAGATTTTCCTATAACATAGATAATTCTATATAATTTTACTTACATAAAATTGACAGGCGAACAAAAACAGGGCATGTAAGTTATCTAAAATGTCTAAAAATTTCAATCATTCCCCTTTTGTACTTGTATAGAAAAAAATCGAAATTTTTCTTGTAATATCAGTTATTGTACTTGCACATTTTTATCATTTATAGTAATATAATATACAAATTGAAATATGCAAAAAATTTATAAGAAAGGAGTTAATTTCTAAGCGCCAGAACCATTTAGGTTGACGAGGTCTAGGGTTATCGAAATATTCGGCGGATGCTCTAGTGGCTTTTACTTAAGGTCAAATTATTGATACAAAAATTAGTAAAAATACTAAAACAGAAATCAATAAAATTAAGTATTGCATACTTCAATTCCAATATTTTTAATTTATAAGGAGGATTACTATGTGTGGAATTGTAGGTTACATAGGAAATAAGAAAGCTTGCCCTATTTTAATTGCAGGCTTAAGTAGATTGGAATACAGAGGATATGACTCTGCAGGTATTTCAACAATTGAAAAAAACGATTTATCTATTATGAAGGATAAAGGAAGAGTTAAAAACTTAAGCAACTTAGAAGGAATTGATAATTTAGAGGGAACTATTGGTATTGCTCATACAAGATGGGCTACTCATGGAAAACCATGTAAAGAAAACTCCCACCCACATCAAGACAACTCAAAAACATTTAGTATAGTTCATAATGGAATTATAGAAAATTACAATGAATTAAGAACATTTTTAACTGAAAAAGGCTATACCTTCTATTCAGAAACAGATACAGAAGTTATACCAAATTTAATTCATTATTATTATTCAAAAGATAGTCAAAATGATGATTTAAAATTTTTAAGAGCAGTAAAAAATACTTGTGCTGATTTAAAAGGAAGTTTTGCAATTGAAGCAATTTCAAAACTATACCCTAACAATATGATTGTTGTAAGAAAAGACAGTCCTTTAGTAATAGGAACCTGTGAAGATGAAAAATATTTAGCTTCAGACATTCCAGCCATTTTATCTTATACAAAAGACTTCTATTTATTAGATGATTTAGAATTTGTTGTATTAACAAGAAATTCTGCTAAGTTTTATAATCAAGATTTAGAAGAAATTACAAAAGATACTCAAACAATAGAGTGGAACATGTCATCTGCTGAAAAAGATGGATTTGACGATTTTATGTTAAAAGAAATAAATGAGCAACCAACAGCTATACGTGAAACTATTGGTGCTAGAATTAGCTTGAATTCAAAATGCCAATTTGACGAACTATCATTTACTAAAGACTATTTATCTAGTATAAATAAAATTTATATTGTAGCTTGTGGAACAGCTATGCACGCAGGTCTAAGTTGCAAAAATGCTATTGAAAAACTTTGCAAAATTCCAGTTGAAGTAGATATTGCTTCAGAATTTAGATATAGAAGTCCTATTATAGATGAAAAAACTTTGTGCATTTTCATATCACAATCTGGTGAAACGGCAGACACAATAGCAGCTCTAAAATTATCTAAAGAAAGTGGTGCTAAAACGCTTGCAATTTCTAATGTTATAGGAAGTTCAATAACTAGAGAAGCTGACTATTCAATATATACTCATGCAGGCCCAGAAATCGCAGTAGCATCTACTAAAGCATATACATCTCAAGTAGTTTTATTAAATATATTAGCGATTTACTTTGCTGAAATTTTAGAAGTATGTGATGAAAATTTAATTATAAATTTAAAACAAAATATTTTGGAACTCCCAAAAAAGGTAGAAGAGGCTTTAAAATGTACAGATATAATAAAAGATTTCGCAAAGCAAATCTATCTTGAAAAAGATATGTTTTTCTTAGGCAGAGGCATTGATGAAACCGTTGCTAGAGAAGGTTCTTTAAAAATGAAAGAAATTTCTTACATTCATTCTGAAAGTTATGCAGCAGGTGAATTAAAACATGGTCCTATTGCTTTAATTGAAAATGGAATTACTGTAATTAGCATTTTAACTGATGAAAATTTAGTAAAGAAAACCATTAGTAATATACAAGAAGTTATTACACGAGGAGCAAAAACTTTAGTCATTACAAATCAAAACATTGATAAAACTATGTTTGATTTAGTAATTAATCTACCTAAAACAAGTTCTTTTGTTTCTCCTATTTTATCAATAATACCTCTTCAACTTCTTTCTTATTATATTTCTAAGGAAAAAGGATTAGATGTTGATAAACCTAGAAATCTAGCAAAATCAGTTACAGTAGAATAGAAAATGAAGAAAAAAAGAGGGAAAAAGGGTCCAGGACAAAAAATCCCTCTTAATTTTTATCTTTTTTTAAGATTTAAGATAATGAAATAGAAAAGAGGGATTTTTTGTCCTGGACCCTTTTTCCCTCTTTTTTTCTTTTTATTTTAACTTTATTTGAAATGCTTTCTGATTCAATCAAATTATATGGAAATCCTGTTATTGCTTTTGAAATACCATAAATACTTCCTATAACATAAATATAATTAACAATTTTTTCTCATAATATCATAATTATAAAAATATATATTGATTCTATAAATGTTCCAAATCTATATAGTTTTACTTTAATGAAATGATACTAATGTAATAAAAACATATATGGTACACTATAAACAACTAAAATAAACTATAAAGCAGATGATAAACTTCATCTGCTAATTTTAATTATAATTCTAAAATATCTCCATCCTTTAATAAAATCAAATTATCTATATTTAGATTTAGTGCTTTTTCTCTCGTTTCATCATGCATATGTATAGGGATAATTTTCAATTTTGGATAATCTTTTAACAATTCTAATATATTATCTATTCCCATATGTGAATTATCTCCTACTTCTAATGTCATATCAGAAATTAAATAATCAACTTTACTTGCTAATTCTTTTACACCTTCACAGAAGGCTGAATCTCCTGTTAATCCAATGCTTATTTTTTCATCTTTTATAATATATCCATTAGCATATTTGATTGATTTATGTTTTACTGGCACATTTAATATTTGTACATCATCACATATCCTTCCTATACTATTTACTTCTTCTACATCTATGTATTCCTTTTTAGCATTTCTTGCAGAATTAAAATGTGATAAATTCATTAAAATTTCTACTGTATTTTGTGTAATTTTATCTGTAATAATTCTTGTTGATAATTCTTCTTTATCCTTTTTGTAGTTTTTCTTGTACCATAAAAGAAAAGGTATATCAAAGCAATGATCAGCATGTGTATGTGAAATTATTAAAGTATCTATTTTTAATATATTCACTTTTTGTCTTACCATTGCTTTTAAATTTCCATTTGGAATATCAAATAATATATGTTCATTTACTAGTACACTAGCACTATTAGGTATGTCAGAGATAGATCCTGTTCCAATAAATTTTAATTTCATAATTAAATTTTCTCCTTTTTTAAGTATTTTACTACTAAAAAAAATTTATTGCAATATCTTAAAAGAGAAAATGAAGAGAAAGAGGGAAAAAGGGTCCAGGACAAAAAATCCCTCTTAATTTTTATCTTTTTTTAAGATTTAAGATAATGAAATAGAAAAGAGGGATTTTTTGTCCTGGACCCTTTTTCCCTCTTTCTCTCCATTTTCTCTTTTAAAAAAACATTAACAACTTTATAATAACCAAACATACTGCACCAGGTAATCCTAACAGCCCAATTAAAATACTTGTATAAAAATTTAGTCCAATATGGAATCCCCATATTGCTCCTACTAAGTTTATTAAAAATATAGTAATTCCTCCCAATACAGAGTTTAAAACTAACTTTAACACTTTTTTAATTGGAAGAATAAATATTTTTCCAAACAAAAACAAAAAACTTATACAAGCTAAATAAGTAATTATATTAGTATCCATCATCATCCCTCATTTTCATCTTTTTACATTTTTATGAATGACTTTGGACAAATATTCTTCTAGCTTATTTCTTCTTCATAATTTGAATATTTTAATTGATTTATATTATCTATAGAAATTCCCTTTACTTTTGCAAGCTTAATTAAATAATCCAATTTTGCTTGATTTGCCTTTATTTGATAAATATAATAATCTACTAATTCTGAATCAGCAGAGTCAAAATTTTTATTATTATTTTTCAATTCTTCTCTTGTTTTTATTATATTTTTTACTAATTGTTCTTCCTTTTCAAGCTCTGTTATATTTTTAATTAAACTCTCTTTTTGATATCCTTCTTCCATGAAAACACTTCCATTTCTTATAATTTTAAATATTATATGCTCTAATTTTATTTTTATGCCTATTTATGTAACTTTTTTTGTAAAAATACTTGTTTTTTTCGCCATTTTGTAAGATAATATATATGTATACTTTTATAAAAATATATTGAATAGAAGGGATATTAAATAATGAAAATAATAGATAAATTTTTAAAAAAATTAGGAGTTAGTAGAAATACATTTGTTACATACATCTTAACATTAATTACTATTTATTTAGCAGTTGATCGTATTGTTGAGATGTTATTAATGTTATTTACTGGTGTATCATACTCTTATTGGGGACCAATACAATATACACTTGCAATAGCATGTCCAGCATTTGCTTTTGCATTTTCTCCATCATCTGAATTTTCAAAAAATAAAAAACAAAAAGTAACATTTTTCTATGTGTATATGATTGCATTAGCTTCTATAGTTGTCTCTATGTTTACTCAGTGGATTAATATGGGAGCTTGGTTATTACTAATTTCAAATCCAGGATATGTAGAACTAATAACTGATTTCTCAAATTTAATTAGACCTGCTCTTACTTCATTAACACTTATATTTCCTCTAATTTTATTTCCTAAAGTATTTGATTACTTATATTATGATGTTCAAGACAATGATCTTAGAGTTCGTTCTATTTGGGATTATGGTGGAATTGATTTATCTGATAAAAAATCTGGTCATGGTCCATATACTTGTGAAGTATTCTTATGTCAAGATTTTGAAACTGCAAAAATGATTACTATACCTGAAGCATCTAGATACCAATCAATGTTTGTATGTGGAGGATCTGGTTCTGGAAAAACATCTTTAGTTTTTGAACCTTTAATTGCGAGAGATTTAGAAAAAAAATTTTTCTTTCGTGAGATTGCAAAAGAAATGGGATATACTGCTTTAAAAACTAGAATTGCAAGTTTAAATGCCCCTTATGATAATGACTATTTAAACAAAAATTTTAATTTAAACATGTTAATTCCAACAACTGGTAAAGAAGAAGTCTACAAAGGATATATGAAAAAAATGATTTTAGACAGCTCTTCTGACATTACTTATAAAAATTGTGGTATTACAGTTATGTCTCCAGATAAAGAAATTTCAACAGACATGATATCTGTTTGTAAAAATTTTGGATTAGACTATAAAATCATAGATCCAGCTGATAAAAGTTCTATTGGTTTAAATCCTTTTGTTTATGATGATGCTAATAAAATTGCAATTAACATTTCATCAATTCTAAAAACAATGTTTGCAATCTCTAATGATGAAACAGAAGAGTCTTACCGTGAATCTGTTGTAATGCAAGCAATTGAGAACATTTCACTTTTATTAAAAGAAATGTATCCAAAAATGAATGATGGACTTTTACCAAATTTAGAAGATATGTTAAAAATGTTTACGAATTTTGATTTAGTAGAAAAAATGTGTGAAATTCTAGCTCATGATGAAGATTTAAAAGAAAAATATTCTACACAAATTTCTTATTTTAGAAAAAACTTTTATAAAACTGGTTCTGGAAGAGCAAATACAGAAAGATATATTGATATCATTATAAGTCAATTAGATAAATTATTAAGAATACCTGGTGTAAAAACTATTTTATGTAATCGTCATCAAAATATAGACTTTGATAAAATGCTTGAAAATGGAGATATTATATTTGTTTGTACTAGACGTGGTGATTTAGGACAATCTAGTCATAGAGCATTTGGATTATTCTTCTTAATTTCAATGCAAAATGCAGTTCTTAGAAGACCTGGAACTGAAAAATCTAGAGTCCCAAACTTTTTATATATTGATGAGTTTCCAGATTTTATATGCAGTGCTACTGAACCAATATTTACTATGTATCGTAAATATAAAATAGGTACTACAATTTCAGCTCAAAACTTAGAGCAATTAGGAAATTCAAAAGAAAAAGAAAAACTAAAACAGACAATTCTATCAAATTGTGCTAGTAAAATCTTTACAGGTCATGGTAGTATAGATGAACTAGAGTGGTGGAGTAATGAATTTGGACAAAAAAGGGAATGGACATATACTGAAAATATTAAAACAGATACTCTTGAAATGGAACCTAAATATAATGGTATTAAATGGGCATTTGTTCCTTATTTTAAACCTGGAAAATTGCAAACACTTTCTACTAAAGACTGTGGATATAAAGTAAGAGGTGAAAATGGTAAGCCTATGGTTGGATTAGGTAGACTTAACTATCTAGAATCAAAGTATAAAGAACCACAAAAAATAAAATCTTATGATTTTGGAAAATATTCAGATGGTGTAATAACATCAACTAAATCCAATAATGATATGCAGCAAAAGAAAAAATTCAATTTAAAAAATATTGATTTTAAAGATGAAAAAGATGAAATTAACCCAATTCAAACCGACATAACAGATTCAAATTATTTATTTGATAATGAAGATGCAATAGTTGTAAACTTTAAAAAGAAAAAATAAATCAAAAGGGATTTGGGGTCCAGGACAAAAATTCCCTCTTTTTTAACAAAATATAAATGGTGATAGTTATTAAAATCTATCACCATTTTTTATATTGCAAAACCTATTAATTCCATTAATATTCCAGAAATAACTCCAATTCCATACAATAATATAATAATCAACATATTTTCTTTTATCTTGTTATTTGACTTAAATAATACTGCCAGTCCAACCCCTGCTCCTGTTAATAGTCCTGACATCATACTTCCTAATGATATAACATTTCCTAAATATAAATTTGTAATAATAACAGATGATGCACAATTAGGAATTAATCCTACAGCTCCTGCAATTATTGGTCCTAATATTTTTCTATTCAATACAAAACTTGCTATTCTGTCTTCTCCTACAAAATGTACTACTATATTTATTATGAATGTAATAATTATTATATATAAAAATATGCTTAAAGTATGTATCAAAGCTGATTTAAAAATTCCATTTTGATTGCAATGACAATGTTCTTCCTCACACATAAATTCTATTTGATTTTCTTGTATTTCTTTATTTTTATTAATAATATTTAAAATTACATCTATTAGGAGACCAATAAAAATACCTATTAATAATTTTATTCCTAAAATCTTTAAAATAACTATAGCTGAAATTGACTCTGATATAAAAATTGGTAACATTTCATCAGAAGTTGATAAATATACTGCAATTAGTGTTCCTAATGTTATAACTCGTCCAGCATAAAGATTTGTTGCAGAAACTGAAAAACCACATTGTGGAAATATTCCTAAAATACTTCCTATAACTGGTCCTAACTTTCCAGCCTTTTTTATTGCTTTTTTGGACTTTTTCCCCATTTTATGCTCTATATATTCCATAATTAAATATGTAATAAATAAAAATGGTAATAATTTTATAGCATCTATTAGAGTATCTTGTACAATTTCTAACATATTTTTTCTTCCTTTTAAAACACTTTAATATCGTTAATTAGTGCCTTGTTTTTTAGTTTAGCATAAAATCCATGAATTTGCAAGTCCCTAAACAATACTACTATAACTATACTCCCATTCTTATTCAAACAGCCTACTTAAAAAGGACTTTTCCTTTTTAAATAAGCTATTAAAATTCTACTTATTGCAAATATAAAAGATTTTCAAACTCAACTTAAATTGTTTTATCTTCTTCTAAAGCATCCACAAAAACTTCCGCTTCTTCCATTTGCATTATTATTTGGAAATACATTTGCCCTAACTGCTATAGAATCATTTGATGTATTACAACTACAAGAACAAGAACCATGATTATTTCTATTACAATTTGTATTTATAGTCAATAATTCATTCTCAACACCATTACATCCATTACTGCTTATAGTTAATAAATTGTTATTATCCTTACAATTATTATTACAACAACTTCCATTTATTGATAATAATTCTGTAGAAATATCATTATTTCTTCTATTTGAGCAACATTCTCTTTCCCTTTTACATCCACTTTCATCTAATTTTCTTATTATTTTACAGATTATATTAGTTATAATTGATGTTATGAATGCAAGTATTGCATAAGCAATTGTAGCAACTAAAAATATCAAATTACCAATTATAAAAGTTACCACTAAAAATATTGCAAATATTATTGCAGCTACTAAAAAAGGACATTTTAATATTTTTTGTAATGCAATTGATATTATTATTACTGCTAAAGGTAAGGCAAAAAATATTAGTAATAAAGTATTCATAATTTTTTTCTCCTTTTTTCCTCTTTTCTATATTTTATGCCTATAATAGCTTTTTGTTACATTTCTTAATTCAATAAAGACTGAAACATAATTATTGGTATTCTACACTTACCAGATATAATCCATGAGGTGGTAATGTTTTTCCTGCTAAGCTTCTATCTTTTTTTTCAATAATATCTTTTATATCCTCTGGTTGTATTTTATTCATGCCAACTTCTACTAATGTACCACTAATAATTCTTACCATATTATATAAAAATCCATTTCCTGTGAGTTCTATATAGATTCTATTATTAGCAATTTCCCTAACATCTGCCTTGTAAATAGTCCTTATACTACTTTTACTGCTTGTTCCACTTGATTTAAATGCCTTGAAGTCATGCTCTCCTTCAAAAAACTTAGCTGCTATCTTCATTTTTTCAACATCTAATCTTTGAGGAATATGTGTTTCTAATGTTCTATAAATTGCTGATGAATATTCTGAATTATTAATAATATATCTATATGTTTTTCTTTTGCAACTTAACCTACTATGAAATCTTTCCTCTACTTCTTCTGCCTTTATAATTCTAATTGATTTTTTTAGATTTGAATTTAATGCAATAGATATTTTATCAATTGGTATATTCATATTTGTTTTAAAATTTGCAACTTGACCGTAACGCATGTACACCAGCATCTGTTCTCCCAGAAGCATTTAATTCTACTTCCTCTCCTGTAACTTTATTAATTGCTTGCTCTATTGTCCCTTGTATATTCAATTTATCGGGCTGTTTTTGCCATCCATTAAAGTCTTTTCCATCATATTCTATTGTTAATTTTATATTTCTCATTCATTACTCTCCGTTTATATTTAGTATTTTTCACTTTATATCTTTTCTTTTAATTTTTAATATTGGTACAGCCTTGTTACAGCCTTGTGAATTTATTTTATTGTTCCAATTAAATCCATCTTGTACCCCACGCCTATATATTTTATATGAATATTTTTTTAATATATATAATAACATTTTATCTAATATATTTAATTTCATATTGAACCTCCTTATGAATTTAGATTTAAGATATCTCTTTATATATTATACCAAATTATGTAAATAAAAATAACTATACTGTGTGTTAGGTATTAACATAGATATTCCTTATCACAATTACATTTTAAGGTTCGACATTTTTCTACTTTTTTCTACTTTAAATCATTTATTAAACTATCCATATAATTAGATACATCTCTTCCTGTTTTTATTTCTGTTTTTGTTTTCTCTATATAATTTATAGCTTCTTGATAGTTTTCTTCTTCTATAAGTTTCTTTATATTATCTAATGAATCAATAATATTTTTGCTCATACAATAGCACCTCTTTTTGTTTTTATTGCTAGTGTTATTATATCATTTTTATACCTATTTTGTAAATTAGGTATTATACATTTAACTTAAATGTATTGTAGTTAAAATAAACTATACTTTGTTTTACAATATCTATAATGAAAGTGAGGTGAAAATATGATATATGTACGAGTAAATGAAATACTAAAGGAAAAAAAGAAGACAAAATATTGGTTTATTAAAAATATGGAAGGAGGATATCAGTCATTATCTCATTTAATGGATAATTCTACTACTGGAATTAAATTTGAAACATTAGAAAAAATGTGTAAAATTTTAGAATGTGAACCAGGAGATATTATTATAAGAAAAAAAATAATTAGAAAAAAAGTAAAAATAAATAAAAATATTAATAAAACAATATAACTATTTACTTTAAAATGTGGTTTAAATTCGAACCCTTACAATCCATTTTAAGTATTTTTTTTATGCAATAAATTTTATAATCTAATAAAGAATACAAAAAAGAGCTAGACTGAAAATTAATCAATCTAGCCCTATCATTATATAACTCTAATTTTAAAAGCTTCTAATCTTAACGCTTTACCTTCTGTTCCTACTCTTATTGAATTTCCTTTTGAAGAAGGCATCCAGCCTACATTCTGTATATGTTCTTGTACTTCTAACATTTTATTTGATTGGATTTCGATTGCTTCTATTCTTCTACTTTGACCAGTAGTACCTGCAATTTCTCCATTACTTATCCAATTACTCCAGCCTAAATTTTCCATGTGTACTCTATATTTTAAATCTAATCCATTGTTTCCTTGTAAGATTATAGCTTCAACTCTTTTGTCTTGTCCTGTTGTTCCAGCTACTTCTCCTGCATTTTTCCAATCTGTCCAACCTATATCTTGAATATGTGCTTTGTATTGTAGATCTAATGTATTAGATGTATTTTGTTTTAATCCAAATCCTTCTATAATTCCTTCACAAATTGCACTACAAATAGCTTCCTTATTGTTTTGATATGTATTAATATCATTTGCATTATCTATGAAACATGTTTCCAATAAAGCTGAACTTATACCTTTTTTCTTAACAGAATTTATAACAGCAAAGTTTTGCCTTTTTACTCCTCTAACAGTGAAAAATTTAGATAATTTGTTCATTACTTTTTGTTCTACATTTGTTGCTTTTTCTTCTCTTGTTACATATATTTCTGTTCCTTTTCCACCTCCAGCATTAAAGTGTACTTCAAATACATAATTATAGTTTGCAAAGTTTACAACAGTATTACCTTTACAAACGTCCGTATAAGCATTTCTACTTTGATTATAAATATCTACTTGTGCATATTGTCTTAATTTTGGAGCTAATATATTTACTACTTCTCTTGTCAAATCTGCTTCTTTATAACCATTTCCACAAGCACCTACATCTCCTGCTCCATGTCCACTTATTAATAATATTTTCATAATTATTCCTCCTTATCATTATTTAATTTTTCTTTTAATTTATCTGGCATTTTAACTCCTAATTTATCGCAGTTTTCTGCTAAACTTGATATTTCCATTAAACATATATATCCTACTGTAAAATATAGAATTAGTTCAGTTCCTAATGCAAACTTTGTTAATATTCCTATTAAAACGTAAACAAGCTCGCCAAATTTCTTTGACAAGCCTGTTCTCATTACTGAACTTTTAAAGTCTCCATTTCTCCACGCTATTACTAATCCTGTTAATATATCTAATATCATTAAAATCAGTGGAACTGCTATCGCCCACCAAATATTTGTAAAATGTATATTTTGCATTATTTCTTCCATAATTTTTCCCTCTCTTTCTAATCTGTTGTTTTTGTGTATAATAAACAAGCTTCAACAGTAGCTCCATTTGCATCAGCTGTATGAGGAGTTGCAAATAGCCATTTTGAACCATTATGAACTATTTGCATCCAACAATATGTGCTACTACCACTTGAATATGGTAATATATCTATATATTTTAAACCACCAGAAGTTAATATTATTCTACCCCATTCAATGATTCCATCTTCAAAATTCAAACTAGATAAATCTACTGAACTATTATTAGATAATGTAAATTGAATTATCTTTCTATACATCGGTTTTCCATTTATCCATTTTTTCCCTGTATTTATTTCATCTGTTGAATAAATATTTATATTATTCAATACTTCTTCTTGATTATTTATCTTCTCATTTAACAACTTACCTTGATTAGCTGATAGTGCATTTGTTGTACTATCACTTTCTAAAGTATCTTCTATTACTGTTGAACTTTTTCCCATTTTTTTTGCTTTTATCTTTTTGTTAATTCCATTTTGAACTATCATTAATAAATCATCTTCGTTTATTTCTTCTGCTTCTGACATTTCGCTTAATTTAATTGTATCTGCCATTTATATTCCTCCTTCTATGTTATTCCATTTACTTTCTTTGATAGTGCAAGTAAATCAGCAGTATCAACCATTCCATCTTCATTCATATCTGCTAATTTGAATTGTTCTTCTGTCAATGTTCCTAATCCAGTTAAATAATTGCTAACTATATTTATATCTTCTTGTGTTATTGAACCATCCTTGTTAATATCACCTAATTCATAATCACTTATATCAAATTCAACTGATTTCATTAATACTATCTTATATTCTTTTTCAAATTCTCCTTGTATAAAAATGTTATTGTCTTGCAACCATATATTAGCAACATTGTGCATATCCCCTGCATTATCCATTTCTGAAGTAATCCAATTACCTCCACTTTTTTTCATACACTTCAATACAATAGTATTATTTTTATTAAATCCTTCAGGATATTCAATATTTTGATTTCCAACTTTTAATTTTATATAAAAAGTTTTTATATCATTTTTTAATAAATATTCACTTTTATTTCCTGCATTTGCTAATTTTTGTTTAATTTCTTCTAAATCTCTTTCTGTTACATATACTGTAGATTCATCTGTCGATATTGTTACATTATCTGCATTACCTACTGCTATAATCATATTATAATAATTCTCTTTTTTCTCTGATATAGAGTTATTTATATACTCTGCTTCATCTCCATAATTTATATATGCGAATAATATTTCTTCATTTGTGTCAGGATCAATTGCATATAAACCTAATTCTCTTAAATAAAATGAATCTTCAGCATCTGTATTTTTAAATAGTCCTCTAACAGTTATTTGTGTATCTGTTTCTCTTGAAATTTTTGTTATATCAAATTCTACAACTTTATTTACTAAATCATCTAAAGCTTTTATATTTTCCATACTAGAATTTTCAATAGTTCCATCACCTATTTGAAATTTTGAAAATGTTAATGTTTTTGCTTGTAATGTTTTAGCTGCTAAAATTGCTCCTTGTGTAGTTATGTAAGTTACACCATAAGCCATATATTAATCCCCCCATTCTGTTCTTAAAATTTTTTCATCTTCTGTTATTACAAAAATATTATTTTCTGTTGTTAATTGTTTCTTATAAGAATAATCAATTATATCTGTATTTATTATTAAATCAATAAATTTTTTACGAATTAAAGTAAATCCAAAATTATATGGTATATCTAATTTTCTACTTTGACTTCTTATGTATTCATCTATATCATATAATATTCTTTCTAGTATATTTGCTTGTTCATAATTTAAAGTATTATCATAACTTATTGTTTCTGTTTTTAATGCATAGCAAAATTCTTTTAATGTATCTATATTGCTTCTTATTCTGTCAATTTCTTTTCTAGTAGGATAGTCAGTTAAAAACCAATTTGTTTTAATTTCTAAATTTTGAGAAAAGCCATATTTTTTTAATATTTCTTCTATGTACTTGCACCAATTTTCTACTCTATTCAAATCAGTATAATTGTAACTTCCTTTTAAGTTGATTCTACTACCAGCATTAATTAAAGCTGTTTCAACATCGTCTAAAGTTCTATCATATATTAAATTATCCATTGCTTTCCTCTCCTCCCATAACTGGCAATTGTTCATAAGTAGTTCTTACTAAAATTGAAGCTAATTTATATGATAAATTAGCTTCTCTTGTAACAGTTAGTAATCTTACTCTTGCATTTATTTCAGCACTTGCTAAAAAACCACCAGTTAAATCTATATCTAATTTTTTAATAGGGCCTACTAATTGCCTATTAAAACTATTACTTTCAATCGCACTATCTTCTGTTAGTTTTTCTTCGTTTAGAATAAAATCAAATTTTGTAGTATATGTTTTTTGGTAATAATCTAATACATTTTTAGCAATAGCTTGAGCATTATCATTATTTATAAGATATGCAGTTTCTACTTTCAAAGTATTTAACTTTTCTGAAGAAGTTAACTCTTCAACTTCTACTAACACAATTCTTGTATTATCTTCATATTTATATCCATTTACTATAATTTCTGTATTATCAGCTACACAATGTATAATTGCATAATTACAATTATATTCTTTAATAGTTCCACCTGTACAAGAAATATCAGAAACAGGATCATTAAATAAAACTATATTATCTCCCGCTTCTAATATTCCTTTGTAAACTTCTGTTATTTCAGAACCTTTGATGTAGTTATGAGCTGTTATTGAAACTCCTGTTACTATATCGTTTTGTTCAATAGTTTTTGTCCCTTGAAATACATTAGTTTGTTTAATAGTATTATTATCTTCTTTATAAACAACTGTATATATTTTGATTTTATCACTTCTACTGCAATCTGCTATTGCTCCAATAGCAAATACTGCTTGCTGTAAAGCTTCTCTATGTGTACAAACTGGAATATAACCTGTTATTTCAATATCTTTTAAATCTTCTTGAATTTCAAAGTTATTTTCATCTACATTTGCTGATAACATAATTTCTTTTATTAAATCTTCAAATTTAACTTTTATATACATCCCACCATAAAAGTTAGTTTTATTAATGATTCCAATTAGATCAATAGCTTCAAATTGCATAATTTTATCTTTTTCATTTTTCCAAGAATCAAGATAAAAAGCCCCCATATCAATTATTTTATTTTCTTTTGTAAATATTTCTTTTACTTTAAAGGCTTGTCTTTCTTGCAATAAACTATAAAAACCAGTGGGATTTATAATATTAAATTCATCATCTACAGAATAAACTTTAAAACCTAGAGTGTTTATACTAACCTCTGAACCTAATAAATCAATTTCCTCAAGTATATTAGCACTTATTAAATTATCGCCTTCAAAAACTTTATTTGCTCCATATAATATTTTATATAATTTCAAGTATCTATATGGATTATTTGTACCATAAAAAATAATAATTATTTTTTGATAGTTTTCTACAACATTATTACATACATATTGATAATTATCAGGATAGAAATCTGTATCATTTATTAATTGATTATCTTTATCATAATATGTTATATTTAAATGATTACAATAATCTCCAGCTTTGCTAAATAACAATGTTAAACCTAAACTGCTATGTGGTTCACTAAAGTTAATTACTAATATAGGAGATTTTTCAAATATTCCTAACTCATCACTCATACTGCTTGACCATAAGCACATATCATTTAATACATCAGGCATTAATTCAAATGTTCCATCTAATACAAATTGATTTCTTTCTAAAGTTGCATATTTTACTTCTTCAATATCGTTTCGTTTTAAATCTTCCAAATTAACAAAAGTTTGTTTATCTGTAATACTTAATTGACTATCAGACTTTGCTGTAACATCAACAAATCCAAATTCTATCTGTGTTTTTGTTTTCATAATCATCAACTCCTTGCTGGTCTTTTAGCTGTAAAGTTTACAGTCATATCTTTTCTGTATGCTTTTCCATTTTTAAAATCATAGATTTCTCTTGAAACATTATTGAAATAAGCCATAAATTCAAAATTAGCAATTTTGACATTATGAAATTCCTCTGGTTCTGTTAGTTTATTCCATAATCTTTCAAATTCATCATAATTACTATCAACTTGAGGTTCAAACTTAATGTCAGTAAAATTGAAGTATACACCAATTAATTCTCTTTTTAAATCTCCATCATCTGTTCTATTTGCATATTTATCTAAAAAATCAGCTTTTTCTTTTATGTTTGCATATACACCAATGTTATATTGTTGTCCATCAAGTATTATAAAGTCAAATTTTTCCGCCATTATGTTGTACCTCCTATAATTAATTTATTACCTTTTCTTTTACTTTCTCTGTCTAGTTCAGGTTTTAATACTCTAATCAATTGTGACATTGTTCCATTAAAGTTAAGTGTAATATTTTGTCCTTGAGATTTGTTATTTTGAGTTGAATTTTGATCCTGAAACATTTTTAAAGCTGTCAAAATCATATCTAGCATTTTATCTTCAGGTGCAACAACCTCTCCTTGATGTTTATTATCACCAATAACTGCTAATTGAGGTGTGTTTGCTTTTACATAACCACCTTGTGCAAGGCGTGGTAATGACACTGGATTTAATCTTAAATTAACAGGATCTAATCCTATTAAAGAGCCAACTGCATTTGCGACATCACTTATTCCACCTAGAACAATATTAATACCCTTTACAATTCCATTAACAAAACCTTCGATTCCACCTAGAATATTATTTATTACGCCTTTAATTGTTCCCCATATTCCATTCCAAATATTAGTAATAGTGTTTTTTACAGCATTAAAAATATTAGTAATAGTATTTTTTATTCCATTAAAAACATTCGATATTGTATTTTTGATTCCATTTACTACATTTGATATTACAGTAGATATAGCATTCCAGACTGTCATTACAACTGTTTTTATAGCATTAAAAATTGTTGTAATAACGGTTTTTATGACATTAAATACAGTTGTTATTATACCTTTTATAATATTTACTGCCGTTGTTACAATTCCTGTGATTACACTCCATATAGCAGAAAAAATTCCTTTAATTGCATTCCAAATTCCAGTAAAGAAATCACATATTCCTTGCCAAGCTTTGTTCCAATCTCCAGTAAATATTCCTACAACAAAGTCTATCAAACCTTGAAAAGTTTGTATAATTCCACCTATTACATCTGTTATAGCTCCAAAAACAGCACTTATTGTATTCCAAATTCCTTCAAAAATAGGAACTAAAACTGGAATAATATTTTGTACTATCCAATCAACAACTGGTTTTAAAATATTATTCCAAAGAGCCGTAATTGCATCTGCAATACTTCCTATAAGTTCTCCAACCTTATCAACAAATGGTTTTAAATGAGTATTCCATAATTCATTAAATCCATCAGCCATTCTTTGTAACATTGGTACGACATAAGTATTATAAACATCAAGAAATTTTCCAAAAGTATCACTTAAACCTGCCTTTAAACTTTCCATTAAAGGATGTATATGTCCATCATAAACTTCGTTCCATTTATCTCCAACATAAGTCATCGCTTCTGCTAAAGTTCCAGTAAATGTTTGTATTGGTTTCATTACATTTTTAATAGTATTTTTTATTTTTTCTGCATTATCTATAATAGGTTGAAACAATATGCCTTTCAAATCAAGAACAAATTTTCCACATAGTTCAATAACGCTCATTAAAGGATTTGTAAACATAGCAATAATATCCGCTCCTATTTGTTTTGCAGTATCACTTTTAAATACATCTGATATTTCTCCTAATGCTTGCCATAAATTCCCTGTTAGTTGTAAATCTTTACTTGATATATTAAACATATTAACTATGAAGGATTTTATTCTTTCAACATTTTGTGATAAGTATTTGTCTATGCTACCAACTAATCCTTCAGCAAGATTTATTCCTATTCTTGCACTTGCTCCTACTGTCTGCCCCATTGTATATAATAAAATTTTTACCCAGTTTTCTGCTGCACCTAATACTTTTGGATCTGTCCAAATATTGATTATTGTATCTTTTATTCCTTTTAGGTGTCCTATTATTCCATCAAAGTTTGTGTCTCCAAAACTAATGTCAAACCCACTTTTGAATATGCCTGCTAATTCTTTCACTCTAGCAATTAGTCCATCAAATGCTGATGTATCTTCAGTAATTGTACTTGATACATCTAATGTATCTTTTATCCCTGCAGAACTGCCTCCTGATCCACCACTAGAGCCACTTGAAGCATTTGTATCTTTTTGTAGTACATTTAAATTATCAAATGCTGCTAAATTATTTGATGCTTTCTTTGCATCTTTTCCTGCTTGTTTGGCACTATCTCCAATACCTGAAATTGCATCAGATGCGTCTCCTGCTTGTGTTGCTAAATCTCCTATTCCACTTGATACAGTTTCAACACTATCTGCTTTTAGTCCAAACATTGCTAATAAACCTGAAAGTGCCGTAAATAATCTTGTTACTACATTAACAGCACTTGTTATTATTGGAATAAATAATTTTGCAATAGGCTGTATTACATTTCCTACTGCAGTTTTTAAAGTTGTAAATGCTGTATTTAATTTTGCAAGCATTCCTGAATATGTATTTGCATAAATTGCAGCATCATTACTCTGAAATTTTGTTTCTTCCAATATTCCATTTACTTCTGCTTGTATTTTTTCAGCTTGAGTAAGATTATTTGTTGTCTTACCTATCGATTTTGCATAATCTTCCCACATTTTTGCTACATTTTTTGTAACACCTGCATTATCAACAACAACTGAATTTTCATTTTTCAAACCTTCTGTTGCTGTTTGTACTGCATCTCCAAGACTATATGTACTTTGTCTTGCAAATGTAGCACTATTTTTTAAAGCATCCATTGTTTTCTGTATTTGTTCTGAATTATAACCTCTTAATGCTAAGTTCTTATATGCTGCAACTGCATTATTTAAAGGAACTAATCCATCTGATATATAGTCATTTATAAATTCTTGTGCTTGAGTAAAACTTTTTCCTTGGCCAGTTAGTATTGAATTTAATCCAATCCAAGCATTAGATGTTTCAGTTGCTACATTTAAACATTCCTTTCCCCACTTAACAACTGCTGCAACAGAAAAAGCTGCGAGTGCAGCCTTACCTATTTTAGATAATGATGATGAGATTTTAGAAGAAGCAGTATTTGCTTGTGCATCAATATTTTTTAATTGTGAACTAAACTTATCACTATTTAATATTAAACTTAAATCAATCTCGCCTACATTTGTACTCATTTTTCTCACCTCACTTTTTTGCAATAGATTTAAACATATTTTTTATATTTTCCATTGCTTGTTCATAATTTTCTGGATTTATTTGTAAAGCAGATTTATTTCTCCATTCATTTCTTATTTTTAACTCTTCTGAAGAAAACTTCTTTAATATTTCTGGATCTTTTTCTTTTCTTATTCTTATAACATTTCCTAATGGTGTTTCACTATTAAGTCCTTCAATATCACTAATTAATTCTCCCCAACTTAAATCGTCTATTTCTTTTCTTATACTATATCCATATTGTGTTTTTAAACTTGAAGCTATTAAATCCCAATCATCAAATAAGTCATATCCAGGATCATAATCACTAGTCTTTTGGAAATCGTTTCTCCATTTCCTCATAACTTATCTCATTTACTGTTGCTGATAAAGCAATAACAACTGCCTGTAATCCTGGTATTGTAAGTTTCATTTCCTTAATTTCTTCTAATGCTTTTTCCCCCATTAGCATTTCAATCATTTCATACATTGTTTCTATTGAAAAATCTTTATCTTTTAATTTTTCTTGTACTAATAAATAATTATCTGCACTTGTATCTACTTCATAAACTTTTCCTGGTGCAATTTTTATAGTTGCTTTTTCTTTTCCTAGTTTTGTACTGATATCAATTTCTGCCATAATAAATCGCCTTCCTTTCTTTTTAATAAAAAAAATATGCCTCAGCTTTTACACTGAGGCATTTACTTATGCTGCTGGAGTTATTGTTGGTGCTCCATCTGACATAACTTCAAATTCTAATGGTGCAACATTTATACTATCTCCTGTACCTGCATTTGATACAGAAATAATACAATTGAAACTAACAACAGTTCCATCTGCAAATTCCCATTCAAATTTTGTTTCTACTGCTTGACCTGTAGCAAATAATTTTGAAGCTACATAGTCATTTCCATCATCTCCAACATTTCTTTTTCCTGATATACTTATAGAAAAACCTTTGCCTGTTTGCATTCTTCTAATCCATCCTTCTGTTGTCATAGGTGTCCATTCTTCTACATTGTTGTCCATTGATAAAGAAAATGTTTCGCAATCTGCAATTGTTTTCATATCTTCATCTGCAGATTCTCTTCCTTTTATACCAATTTTAAATATATTATTAAATACTGGATATACTCCACTTGTTATAGTTGCCATATATTAATCCTCCTTTTCTTTATTCTCATAATAAAAGATTGCTTGTATAACCCTCTCATAAATGTTTTTGTCGTCTGTACCGACATCAACTGGTTCAGGTATAAGCAATCTTATATAATTTACTTTTATATCATTTATAATAAAATCTCTTGATGTTAGTAGTTTATTATAAATTTCTTGTGATTTTTGTTCTGTTTCTTTAGCATTTTTATTCCAATGAATTAAAATACTAACTGACTTTTCCAAGGTCTTGGTATTATCAATTCCACCTATTGCAATATTTACATCATAGCTAGTTTTTAATTGATATACGCCAATAGACTTATCTTTCTTATTATCTAATTTTCCTATATAACAATTCTCTGAAGCAGTATAATTCAAAGATTTAATCCAATCTCTTATATCTGCTAATCCTAACAGTTTATTCATTATAAACCTGCCTCCTTTTTGTAAAATTGTGTAAATGCTTTTTTACAAAAGTCTTTTTCTTTTCCAGTTGTCCAAGGCTCATACCAATTTCCTCTAGTATTTGGATTCTCTTCTTTTGAGAAATTATATTCAGGATGGAAATACATTCTCCTAGAGTATGGTGTAGAAGTAATCAAACTTACTTTTCCTTGCTTACTATTTGAATAATCTTCATATGTATTATCATTCTGCATATTTCCAGTTTTAAATGGCATTACTTGAGCATTTACTACTTCAGTATGTAAAGCACTAACTGTCTTTTCAAGTGAAGTTATAGACGCACGATTCAATTGTTTTATTTTAGGAATATTTAACTTTATTTTTGAAGTTACTGTTTTCATTACATTATCTCCAATTCAGTAAAATTAACAGTTCCATCAGGATTTCTTGCTTTTGTTCCTTGATATATTAATCTTGTTTTTCCAAATACAGTAACTTGGCCACCAGAAATAACGGACAATTCAGGAGCAATATCTCCAACAAAATATGCTTTTGCTGTTAATTGAATTATAACTTTTTCTGCAGTTAATACTCTTTTTGCTTTATCCTGGTAATTACACTTTAGATTAGTATCTAGTGCAATTATTGGTTCGCCATCTTCTGTTGTTTCTTCGCCATATAAAACAATATGAATATCTGTTTTACAATTTTCTTTTCTTACTAATTTTGGATACTTCATATCAACACCTCATATTCCTACAAGTTAATCCTGTTTGACTTAATAAACAATAGTAATCTTTAAGTATTGCAACACCATTTTGAACTTGAATATTCCAACTTGTTCCAAAGTTCATTGATACACCATTTATTGCATAACTGGACAATACAGACTTTATCAAGTCCTCATTTTCATATTCAAAATCAGCAAGTTTGCATACAACTTCCTGTATAATGTCTTGTTGGAATTTAGTTAAATTTTTAAAACCTCTCCCAACAATGCGATTATAAGTTAAAGTATCAATATGCATACTTGCTTCTTTTGTTTTTTCTTCAATTTTATCTTCAGGAATTGTTGTTCCCTTATAGGTATCTTGATAATAAGTAATATCTACATAATTACTCATATCTTACCTCCAGTTTAGGCAGTTTTTTCAATATAGAATTGAATAGCATTGTGTTTCTTATTGTAAATGAATACATCTTCAAAAGACTCTTCAAAGTATGTCCATTTTCCTTGTGATAAAGAACTTGGAGCACCTAATTGAGCAAAGTCATATGCTATTACTGGAATAATTGCAGATGTATGTATTAATAACATTTTTACATCTTTTGCACCTTCAGCAACTTCAAATCCATCATCAGTAAATTTATAAGCAGATTTCATTGCAGATTTTGGAACACCAATTATTTCAACTTCTCCAATTCTGTCTAATGATCTAGCAACAGCTGTATCTTGTGCAGATAAATTTCTAGCAGCTTCTTTTGCTGTATCAATTAAAGTTTTTGTTGGAGTATCAGCATATAATAATCTTCCTGCAGCAGGAACTCTTGCTTCATCCATTTTGTCCATCATTGCATCAAATTTTGTTAATACATTTGCTAATGTAAGAACATCATCTTCTGTAATATTTTCAATTTCATTTTTTAAAGCATATAATGCTGTTATCATTTCAGCATCCATTTCAGGGAATTTTTGCTCCTCATTCATTACTTTTGTAATGTTTTGAATAGTAGCAACGTGATTTGTTTCATCAATATCTCTTGGATGAATAAGTGTGTCCCAAGTTCTGTGTGTTTTCAATTTCTTTGGTTCTTCATCATTATTGAAGTTTCTTCCAAAGCTTCCTATTGAGTCTCTATCTCCGTTTTTTCTACCTTTAACTGATAAACTTGGTAGAATTACTGTATCATTTCTTAAGAATTTAACATCTGGTTTTGTTGCATTCCATAAAGCACCAAAGAATAATGTATATGGATATGCTTGTGCTAAAGCTTGTGAATATTCTTTAGCGTAATTTAATCCTGTTTTTTCAAATGCCATAATAAATCGCCTTCCTTTCTTTTTTTTACTTTTTTATTTTTTAGGTCTTACCCCTGTAAATCCGAAATCAAATACTCCATTATTAGAGTTTGTTCCGTTATTTGTGTCTGCACCAACTGTTATTCCAACAGTTCCTTGTACTTGTTTTTTTAGTCCAGGAACATCATCAATAACTTTTTGTAGTGCAGCTTTTAAAGTATCTTCTAATACATTCCCATCTTTATCAGTACATTTACTTAAATTAGCCATTTTCAATAAATATGGCATAGTTTTATTATCAACATTAAGGTCATCAACGAAATCGTACGCTTTCTTTTCTACCTTTAATCTTTGATTTTCTAATTGTGTTTTTTGTAAAGATGCTTGTGCATCAGTAAGTTCTTTATTTTGTGCATTGGCTTGATTGGTCTTTTGAGTTTTGAAAGCATTTATTGCACTTTCCATCTCTTCAGCACTTAAGCCTTGCTTTTGAAAATAGCTTTTAAGTACACTATCTTCTGTTTTTGCATTTCTACCATCTATCATTTCTTGGATCTTATTGTAATCAATTCTATTAGAAGCGTTATTTGGTTGATTTGCATTATTATTTTGTTGCCCTGTAGTGCCTTGGGCATTTGGATTTGAATTATTATTCACATTGCTATTTGCGTTGTTATCTCCATCCATTTTCACTACCTCCTACTTTTTTAAGTCTTGAAATGACTATATTTACACAAGCTTTTAAGGACATCAGTGTTTGGTCGCATTAAAAAAGAGCCTTACAGCTCTCAATAATTAAATTTAATCAATATATCCTTTGGCTTTTATTTCTTCAGCTCTTTTTGCTGATATTTTATATTGATTATCTTTTACTTTTGTTGTTTTAATATCTTCATTCATAACAATAAATTCTGTTTTTTCTGCGTATTTTTCTCCTGTGTATTTATCATTGAAAGAAGTATTAGCAACTAATGGTTTTTTGCTTTCTTTTTTTACTTCCTCTACTTTTTCTGTTGTTTCTTTTACTTCTTCAACAACATTTTCTTTTACTTCTTCAGCTTTCTTTTTTGCCATCTTGATTACCTCCTTCTTTATTTTTTCTATTAAAAAAGAGCCTTACGGCTCTTTAAATAATAACTATTTATTTTGTTTTATCATAAATGTAATCTGCTACTTTCTCTAATACTATACTCTCTGGTGCATCTTTATAATCTTTTCCTTTTAAATATTCATTTGCTTTGTCATATAAATACTCCATAAATTCAATTGCTTCATCTTCATTTATGTTTTCAAGTTTATTTAAATATTTATTTATTTTTGGATCTTTTATCCTTTTTAATACTTTTAGATCCTCTTTACTAATTTTTATTTGCATTATTGTTTTTTCCTTTCAATTTTTCAGCAGTTTTTGTATGTGTTCTATGTACGGTTGTTATTATTCCAGTATCAGGATTTATATAGAGAGTTGTTTTTTCTCCTATTGCTTTAAAACTTTGTCTTCCTTCTTCATCATACACTATTTTACCACAATTTAGTGGTTTTTTCAATGTATTTACTATGTCATCAACTTCTATTTCTCTTTGCCTTACTCTATCTACTAAATGTTTTGAAATATCTTTAATCTCTACATCATTTATAATATTACCTATTACTTTATCTTTTATAAATTCTTGTTGTTTTATTTTTTCACTTTCAATAATATCACTAAATGTTGTTTGATGATTCATCTTAAATTTTTCTTTGTATTCTTGCCATTGTAACCTTTTGTTATGATATTTTTCTACATTTTCATTGTCTGTACTTCCTAATTCTAACCTACTATATTTCTGTATATTTCTATCTATATAATTTAATTTTTGTTCGTTTTTATAGTTTTCTTCTTTTTGCTTTAATTGTTCTCTTGTAGGTGGTGTTACCTCTGAATTTACACCTGGAAAGTATGTAACTGCTGTATCTTTACAATTAGGATGAAATAATTTAGCCTTTACTGCTGAACTAAGAAGCGGATACCCTGTCTCATTACTTTCTGCTTCAGTCCCTCCACTCCAAACATCATCAATAAATACTTTGCCTTGAAACTTTATACAATAAGGACATCCTCCGCCACGATTTGAAACTAAAACTGTATGTACTCCCCATTCTGCTCTTTTTGTTCCTTCGCCTTGTAAGTATGCCCTTTTATTTGCTGTTCTAATGGCCATTTCTACATATGATGCTATATTTACCATTGCACCATTTGAATATTCTATACTATTTATGCCTTTTGAAAGAAAGTCTTTTGTGGCCATATCTACTGCTTGTTGTACTGTTCCTGAACCTGTATTTGCATATACTTGAGCATCATATATCATCTGCCTATATTGATCATTTGTATATCGCAATATTGAAAGTTCTGCTTTTTTAAAATTTCCTGTTGTTTCTTGTATTAGTGCATTAAGTTTTCTTTCATTTATTTTAAAGAAATTTGATTCTGCCTGTTCTGTTTTCTGATATATTCTAGTAAATTGTTTTTTCTTTATTCTTTTATTTTTGGTATTTTTATAAATGTGCCATAATTTATTTATTTGTTTGTCATTACTATTGAAATTACCTTCCTTTATAGCTTCTAATATTAATCTTTCTTGGTTTAGTTTTCCATTTTCAAAACTTTGTTTTATTAAAGCTTCCACATCATTATTTATAGTAGAAAAGTCATTCTTGAATAGTTGTTTATTATTCTTTTTAAAATGTTCTAATGATTTTAATTGTTCTGTTTGCCAAGCACTCCAATTCATATCAAGATCTCTTTCTTCATTTAAGTGCCTTGTAAGATTTCTTTTCATAGATTTTATAAGAGTTTCTTCTATTCTTTGAAATGCCTTTGAAATATCATACTCATTATTCATTTACTTTCTCCTGGCCTTTTTCATCTTCTTTTTGACCATCTACTTTTTGTTCTGTAGGTTCTGTTTCTTCAGTTTTTTGTGTATTGCTTGTTTCTTCTTTGCCCATTTCTAAATCAAAGTTTACTGCTGGTTCTTCTATATCAACAATTCCTTGCTCTGCTTTTAGCCTTGCAACTTCTTCTAGTTTCCAGTCCTCATCTTTAGAATCGCCATATAATTCTTCTACACAAGCCTCTATACTCATTATTCCCTGTTGTTTTCCTTTTCCTACTGTTTCAACTTGTGCTTCAAAAGAAGGATTGCTATATTCGCCAAATTTTAAACTAACTTCTACATCTTCAGGCAATGATTTTTTTTCCATTTGAGCTCTTGATTTTAAAACTGTGTTAATAACTTTTGGAATAAAGTCTGACAATGTATCAATTATTAACCCTCTAGTATATAGAGTCGTTTTTTCTTTTTCTCTTTGTGCTTCTGCATTATCTAATTTTTTATTATCAATTCCAAGTGTTGATGGACTTATTACTCCTTGTAAACATAAATCTAAAAATGTAATATATGATTGTAAGTAGTTTTCTGTTGGTATTTCTGCTTGTTTTATTTCAATAGTTTCTTGTCCATTTTCTGCCATACTTCCTTCAGAAGAAATATACTTATTATCAAATGGATTACTATTTAATAAAAATTTTCCTGTTTCAGGATCTCTTGGAATCATACTTTCAGGAATATATTTTATTGCCCTTCCTGCTCTAACTGCTTCTAGCCATTGGGATATAATTTCATCTAAACTATCAAAAGAGTCATACTTTCCTTCAAAAATAGACTCTCCTCTTCCTTTATATTTTACTGCTTCACTTAACATTACTGGTACAGCCCACATTATTGATTTATCAAAAGTAACATTTTTAAGTTTTGATAATGCAGGTACTTTATTTAAACTTACTTCTTGACCATCTTTTAATAACTTATAAGTTATATATCCAAATCCATAATGTTCTTCTAATAAATAAGTAGTATTGTTTTCTTCGTGGTAAGATTTAAATACTAATTCTATTAATCTACCTCTTTTATAAATAAAATCTATTTTTGAACCCTCTACCCATTCAAGAATAGCTTTATCAGAAATATCTGCATCATAATTTATTTTTATTGCACCATCGCCTATATGTAATAAATCTGCTAATAAAGCCTTTAGCATTTTACTATCAAATTCATTTTCTTTATTTACTTCTTTCCAATATTCATCTTCTACATTATCACCTGAATAATCTGTCATAACTGTATTAATAATAGTTTTTATTATTAACTTTGGTAAGCCTGAATGTGATTTTTTCATTCTTATATCTGCAGTTTGTGCTGCACCCCAAAAGGTATCTTCAGCAAACATCAATTGGCTATAAAACTCAGATAATTCTCTGCTATCGCCTCTATACCATATTTTATTTTTTATGCAATTTGCTTGAAAGTCCATATTTTCATTTATTATAAATGTTTGACCTTGTGTTGGCCTTATATCTAACCACGATTTAATCATATTCTTCACTCTTTCTCCAAATTTCATTATTTTTTCACTCCTATTTTACTTACATATGGAATCCAACCATACTGACAACTATTGACAATATGATCGTTTCCATCTTCAGGTTCATTG
The DNA here is from genome assembly GCA_022794055.1 of Clostridia bacterium. Classification (GTDB taxonomy): domain Bacteria; phylum Bacillota; class Clostridia; order TANB77; family CAG-508; genus CAG-269. The sequence goes on along the minus strand of JAAWEA010000044.1, from coordinate 9,516 downwards.
TCTTTGTCCTCTTTCCAGCTATATACATCTAATTCATCACAGTAATTTGTGCAAGTATCAACTATAAAGTAGCATTCATCTTTGAACCATCCTAATTGTGTATTTATTCTATCTATTATTAACATTTTTGCTTTCCAAGCTGAATTAAAGATATATACACAACCTGTTTGACGTTTGTATTTTGCAAATTCCTTTATTGTTGCTTGGTCTGCTGAATCTATAAAAACATTTTTTGCTAATCCCCATTCTTTTCTGTTTCTCTCCAAGAAGTCAACAAAGTTTTTTACTGTATCACTTGGTGCTAGTGGTTGGTCTAAATTAGCATTATTGTAAACTTTTTCATCTAATAGGATATATTTACCTTTATTAGTTATTCCTGCAAATGACATCGCTATTGTATCAGGACTTAATGAACTATATGCTGTATCTAATGCAGCAGTAAATATTATAAAATGTTCATCTGTTTGCCTTGCTGTTATTGGCTTTGTTGTTAATTGTATTTTTTCACTTTCACTTGTTTTTAAATATTGTTTTGCCTCTTCTTTACTAATACAATGCTTTCTTCTATCGAAATTAAGAAAAACAAGTCCTGTTGACTTGCCTCGTAAACCTTTTATTTTGTTTTTCCATAACTTTGTACCTACTGGCACAGAATTTATAATACTTTGTTTTTTTTCAGGTGTTAAACTTTTGTTATGATCAAAAGAAAAATACCACCAAGTCCAATCATCCATTTGTTCTTCATTTAGCATATTTAGTAATTCTAATGGAGCATCATTTTTATATTTATCTATTGGCCTTGATTTATTAACATATTGTTTATAGCATTCTTTGTTTGGATCGTCAGGGTTCATTGTGCATACTCTATAATCACAACGCATAAAGATTTCTCTTACAAAGTCCATATCTGCAATATTGAACTCATCTATAAGAATGCATCCATATTGACCTCCTAGAACCTTTTTCCATCTTGTTTTATTATCATATCCAACAATGTATATTACTTTTACACAATTGGGAGTATGATATAAAATGTGTGGTAATGAATGCACGCCTTTACCATTTGCATTATATTCTATACAGCCACCTTGACTATATTCTCCAAAAATTTCAATTAAACCTTTATCTTTATTTATTATATTTTTTTCAATTGTTCCTAGATCTAATCCTGCAATTATATGTAACTTTTTAGAGCTTTGAGCAACTTTAAACATAAATTTTGGAACTGCCACAGTTGTCTTGCCAGCAAATGTTGTTCCTTCCAAAAATTCTGTGCTACATTCGTATTTTAGAAAATCAATATATTTTTCAGATAGTGGAAATTTCTCATTCTGTTCCATTATTACCACCACCCAATTGTCTGTTTATACTTTCTAATAAAGGATTGCTTCCTAATAGATTTACATTTAATGTTCTGTCATCTTCACTATTATTAAGCTTTGACAAACTTTCTAATACTTTTCTTTTTGCTTCTTGAACTCTTGTAAGCCCATCTTCTATTCTTTGTATCATATTTAAAGTTGGCTCTGCATCAGTTACAGTTTCTGTTTCTGATTTACTTTTTTTATTTCTAATAAAGTTTATTGTCATGTCTTTGCCTCGTTGTTTTAATTCACTAATTCTTTTTAGCATCCTTTTTTCTCTGATGGTTAATATTTTATATTCCTCTATTAGTAATTGCTCTCTATTGTCAGTTTTTATATTATTGTATAATTCTAATTCATCTTCATCTAATACATCTTTGTATATGTTTTCATATTCTCCAGTAACAACAGAATTTTTATTTCCTTCAGGTGCGTGGCCACCTTTATTACCTATTGAATTTGTATTTCCTTTTTGTATTTCACTTCTATTTCTAGTTAGTTTATTTTTACGAATAATACTTCTTAATTCAGGTAGAGTGATATTATATTTCTTTATAATATCATTGTATTTCATTCCTTGTAGATAGTCTTGTTTTATATTTTCTATATTGGCCTCATTCAATACATATCACCCACCTACACTATTTTTCCAATATTGCTTTTTGTCCTGTTAAGTTTTCCCATCTTTGAACTATTACATCACAATATTTTGGATCTAATTCCATTGCATAGCAGGTTCTTTGTATTTCTTCTGCAGCAATTAAAGTTGAGCCACTTCCACCAAACAAATCCAATATTATGTCATTTTCTTTACTAGAATTTTTAATTAAATATACTAATAAATCTATTGGTTTCATTGTTGGATGTTCCGCATTTTTACTAGGTTTGTCAAATTCTAATACTGTACTCTGTTTTCTATTATCTACAAAGTAATGTCCTGCACCTTCTTTCCAGCCATACAGAATTGGCTCGTGTCTCCATTGATAATCTTGTCTACCCATTACAAAAGTATTCTTAACCCATACTAGACATTGTGCTAATTTAAATCCTGCATTTTTGAAAGCATTTCTAAAGTTTAAACCTTCTATATCTGCATGAAATACATAAACAGGACATCCTACTTTTGCTACTGAATACATATTCGTAAAAGCATTTATTAAGAGATTATAGAACTCTGTTTCGTTCATATTGTCATTTTCTATTTTTCCTGCTGTTCCTTCATAATTTACATTATAGGGTGGATCTGTAAGAAGAATATCCGCTTCTTGTTTATTCATAAGACACTCAACATCTTCTTTTTGCGTACTATTTCCACACATTAGTCTATGTCGACCTAATATCCAAACATCTCCTGGCTTGCTTGTTGGTTCTTCTATTTCATCTAATGCTTGATCTACATCAAAGTCATCTTCCTTTGAACCTGTTATATCTTTCAGCATACTATCTACTTCATCAAAACTAAAGCCTGTCATATTCATGTCAATATCTGCTTCTTTTAGTTCTGCAAGTAATTCTTCTAATTTAGTATTATCCCATTCGCCTGTTATTTTGTTTAACGCTATATTTAACGCTTTTTCCTTATCTTTTTCTAGGTCAACAATATTACATTCTATTTCTGTATATCCTAATTCTTTTAATACTTTTAATCTTTGATGTCCACCTATAACAGTCATATCTACATTAACTATAACAGGTGCTACATATCCAAATTCAACTAAACTCTTTTTTATTTTTTGATATTCTTCGTCCTCTGGTTTTAGATCTTTTCTTGGATTGTACTCTGCTGGTTTTAGTTTTTCTATACTTATTTTTTGAATATTCATTACTATACTCCTTAAAACAACTCATTTCATATTTACAATTTTTACATTTTCTTAACATACATCTACTTAAATTCATAGGCATATTCCTTATAATTTAGATGCAGAAGCAGGACTTGAACATACATATTACAACTCTTGTGCGTCTGCAATATAAAAAGGTCTCCGACATTTCTATCGGTGACCTTCAATTTATTTTCCAAAGGAGAAACATAAAGATATTTACAATTTTCTCGATTATAATTATAACATAGTATATTTTGAAAAAATATAGACAAAATATATAAATTTTATATACAAAATTAAGACATTTTGTTTTTATTGTATTCTTTTTGCATTATTCCTATGGATCTATCAATTGTTTTTTGTATTGCTCCATACCCTCTATCTTTTTTTACTGCTATTTCCTCTATACTTAACATTTGATAATACCTCATATCAATTATGTCCTGGTTATACTTTTTTAATGTTTTTACTAAATTTTCAACTATTTTTATTTTGTTTTTTATTCTTTCTATGTATCTTTGTTTTTGCTCTATTTTCTCTTGTTTTTCTGCAACATAGGTTTCTATATTAGAACTCACAAATCCTTTTGCCTTTGGTATACCATCTAAATTTGAACTTTTACAATCTAATATTTCATTTTCTAACTCTTGTATTTCTCCTTCTACAATAGTTATACTTGCTTTTAAAGAATTGTAATTTTCTAATACTTCCTGCACTTTCATCTTTTGCACCTCCTAAATTTTAAATATAATAAACGTTAATACTACACTAACAACTATTTCTATTAAATTTATAACTTTATCTTTAGTATTTGTATATTTGTTATTTATTCCATCCACCATTTTGGTCAAAGCATAAAGTCCTGTAAAAAATATAAATGTTGCTTTAATTATAGCCATTTTTATTACACCTCCTGTTACTGGTTATTGAGTTTGTTTTTATCTTCCTTTTCAAATATTTTTTATAAAATTCATTTATTACAAATCGTTGTTTCTCACTAAGTATTGTTAATAGATTTATTACTCTGACTATCATTTTATTTAATACATTTTCTTCTGCTTCACATTCTAATATTTTACTTTCTAAATACATTCTATCTTTTTTATTTATGAAATGTTGTTCCTTTTGGTAATTCATTGCTGTATTTAATACTTTATCAGATATTTTGTTTGTATTACTATGTATACTATCATAATTTTGTCCAAATAATTGCATATTTTCTATTACTTCTTTTTCTGTATCTTCATATACTGTTCCAGCATAGTATAGTTCTTCTTGATATTCTTCTTTTTTTAATTTTATTTCTGTTAACTTAGCCTCATTTTTTTTATGATTTTTTAACATTTTTTCAATATCTTCTTTTATGTATGTCATATCTTTCGTGCCTCCTTTAAAATAATTCCCCTATTATTTTCTTCTTCCAAATTTTTAATTAAATTCTTTTCTTTTGCTTTTAATCTACTATCTAAAATACAATATTGATATTCTAATTCTCTTTTATATTCTTGTTTTATTTTTTCTATTTTGTTTCTGCATCTTTCACAGTAATCTAGTGGCTTTTTATATAAAACTATTGTATCTATTATTAACACTTCTTTTTTACATATATCACATTTTTGTATAATCATTTGTATCACTCCGATTCTTTATTATTAAAATCATATTCTTGTATCTTATTATCTGTAAATCTTATTTTATTTGGTGTTATTTTTTCAATTTGTCCGTTTTCATATTCTACTATTCCTACTTCAAATTCTTCTTTTAATAGATTTTTTGTATATACCCATCTATGAAATAGTGCTTTTTTTTCATTAACTATGCAAGGTCTATATTCATTTAGTTCTATTCTTATATTTATATTTGCCATCTTCCTTTACCTCTCTTTCATTATTGATAAAATCTTATTTCACCATATCTTTTTCCATATAAAAAATTTGTTCTCGCTACGTCTTGTATTGTTCTAATTTCTATAGTCTTATCTTTATATTTTTTAGATTTTAATATATTTTCACTTATTCTTTTAAAATCTGTAAACGTTTCATATTTACGTATTATTTCATCTTTTGTTCTTAAATTTAATACTATGTATAAGATTTCGTTATTCTCTGATTTCTGTGTTGTATATTTGAGTAAATTAAATATATTAAAAGCCCTATCTGATGTATTGAATAAATTTTTAATTTCATAAAATAAATCTATATCACTCATTTATTACCTCTTTCATTTATATTTTTTCTACTAAACCTGCTTGAATTAGGTCGTATAATACTACCACTGTTTCTGAATCATTTATTGTATTATATGGTGTAAATAATATCTTTCTATCCCACATATTTATTCTTAATGTTTCTGCTTTGTTATATATATGTCCTTTTTCATTATGTTCTATAAATTTATTCTTTTTTACTAATTCTTTTAAATCTATGTCGTCTTTTATTTTTAGCATCTTATCACTCCCTTTTCAAATATTTATAATATTCTTTATAAAATTTCTAAAACTATTTTTATTAAATCTTCTTTCTGATTTCTTATTGTTTCTTTGTCTTGCATTACTATACCTCAAATGTAGTATGCTCTTTTATTTATTGTAATATTTTGTTATTAAATAAATTTTCAATGGCAAAAATAATACATCTAAAATTATAAAAAATACTTTTATAAAACTTTTACATATTTTTCTATCTCATCTGCTTTACTCATTGCCTATCCTCCACTACGTCAAAGTCGAAATCATCTATTTCTAACAGGTCTTGATGTTCATCGAAATTATTTTCTAAATGGAATTTTACGAGTTCCTCATCATTTTTAACATCTATTCCACAATTTTTTGCAAATTTTAATTCATTATCATCTATTTCTATATCAAACAAGCAACTTGTATATCTAATTTCAACATTTTTATATTTCGTACTCATTATTTTCTCCTTTCAATATTTTTAAAGTTTCTTTTGTCTTTGTTCTACATCATAACAATTATCTAAATATATTTCTTTTGTTAATATCTCTTTTATCTGTTTACTATGTATTGGTGTTTCATATCCTGTTGTATCACAATAAATTAAATCGTTTTCTTCATCTACTAATATAACTCGATGTCCATTTACATAATCACCGCATTTGTATTAAGTCTATTATATTTTTTGATGATTTAATTATTTCACTTATGTGACAATATGGTTTGTTTTCTCCATAAGTATGGTCTATATCATTATTAGACATAATATAATTATCTATAATGTCGTCTATTTTTCCAATAAATCCTTTTTTAGTTCTTATATATTCTCCTGCTTCAATCATTTTATAATTTCCCTTCAAAATATTCTCTAACTTCTTGTTTTGTCATATCACTATACATTAGTGTTTTTGACACAAATTCTTCTGCCATAGCATCTATAATTTTATTTTGTTTCTGTAGCATCCCCTTATATGTTTTTATTGTTTGTATCAAAGTTTTTCTATCATCCATATATATCACCTTTTTTTCTTTTCAAATGAGCAATTACTGAAATTTTATTATAATTTTTGGCAATTAAATATGATGTATATCCATCTATTAAAGTGTAATCATTATCAATAATAATTGGTACTTTAAATCTTTTATGTTGTTTATAATAATCAAATTTTTCTTTTAGTTTTTTAGGATTTGGTTTTGTAAAATATTTAGGTACTTTTATATCTTGTATGTCAATTTCAATTGCTGTTTCATTTAATAATGTATTTATAATATCTGATTGTACTTTAATATGTTTTTCTTGAATATCATTTAATGCTTCACGTCCTTTTAATAATTTACCATCACAATATTCTATTATTGCAACATCTGCCCATAATAAAGCAACTAATATCCAAGTAAATCCTTTATTTATAATTGCTACAATTATGCTAAATATAATCATAATAATATAAAATATTATCATTACTTTTGTTTTAGTTTCTAACTTTGTCATTTCTTCCCAAGTTTTCATTTTATTCTTCCTCCTTTGGTAGATATACTCTACCTCCATTTTTTTCTATAATATCAATAAAATTTTCATAGGTTGTCCCAGCTAAAATATTAAACTTATCTGTATGTATCCAAGCAATGGCCTGTTTATTTATATCTTTTACTGAATATCTCCCCATATTCCAAGGGCGTTGATCATTCCAGTCATCTACTTCAAAATATAATATTTTATGTTTTATTTTATGGTCTTTATATTTTCTTTTGAATACATCTTCGTTATCCTCTATTAATTCGCTCCACTCATCATAAGGATAACCTGCATTATCTTCATATGGTTTATCATCCCAGTCGTCTCCCCATTGCTTTTCAAAATTGTTTGTGAACCATGCTTTGTTGCCTTCAACATAGCACAATTTATATATTTCTCCCATAATTTTCTGCTCCTTTATCTTTGATAATTTGTATTGCTTCTCTTAATACTTTTACATCTTTTAGAAAAATATTATCTTCATCATTATAATCGTCTGGTGCTAAAAAACTTAATCTATCATCTATTAAACTTTCAAGTCCTTTTATTACTTCTTCAATATTCTTTTTATTATAATGACATCCTTTGCAACCCCTTTTTTCTACTTGACAATGTTGCCACTCTTTATCACCACATTTCACTTTTGTGTACCTCCTAATATTTTTATTAAATCCCAGCTTGGATTTCCTTCTGCAGATATTGTTTTACTTCCGTTTTTTAAAGTTGCTATTGCTATATCAACATCTATCATTCTTACATCGTGGCCTTCAAAGCATATAAGGAAATATGCTTTGAGACCTGCATTTTTACATTTTTTCATTTCATCGCATTGTCTAATATCTTTATCAACCATATGCCATTTTGTTGTTTTGCATTCTTTTGCATCAAATACAGCTTTATAATTTGGAAGAAATATCTCATAGTCAAATGGCTCTCCTTTTTTATAGATTCCATCAACAGTTCTTTCAGGATGATTTTTGTGTGCGTGGCCACCTATGGCTTCTACATAATTACATACTTTTTGAATTTGATTTTCAAATTGATTTCCTCTTCTTGGCATTTTTATTACTCCTATCTATCTAATTTACTTTTAAAATAAGGTCGATTTTCTGTGTTATAACACAAATTAGAATTAGGACATTTCATAGTTTTCTTTTTTACACACATTTCGCAACTCTTAATTCTTTCGGCTTTTATTATATCTACTAAATAACTTCCTATACTTTTTCCATATCCCATATGCTCACCTACCTTTATTTGTTAGCCTCATAAAATGATTTTGCAAATCCTAATGGTGTCATACTTCTTAAAACTGTTCTTTTACTTAATCCTGTTTTTTGTAAATATCCTTCAGGAATTTGTTTTAAATCTGCAAAATGCTCTACACAACTCACAAAGTCCCTTGCACCACAATTATGTTTAAATTCTCTAGGTTCTACAATATTTTTCTTTGGTTCTTTAAAGTCTCCCCATAACGCTGTCTTTTTTGTGTATGGATCTCCGTATTCATATGGTTCAAACACTAGAGCTGGTTTGCCTAAAAATCTTTTTAAATATCCACTATAAGGATTTTCTAATGCCCAAAATCTTAATCCTTCTCCAACTCTGTAATTATCATATAAGCAAGTATGTATTATTCGTAAACAAGCATTTACTATTTCTATGCCACCTCTTAAATCTCTTGGTGTCTTTGCTGTTTTATCATTTCTTGCTATACTAAACATTGTGCAAGGTGGAGCTGCTAATATTCCATATACATTTTTAGGAGGTTCATAAGTTAATACATCATAATCTGGTAGTGTTATAACTCTTACATCATATCCATTATCTTTATAATATTTACTCCAACTTCCTGTACCTCCACATAAATCTAATATTATTTTATCTTCGTTATTCATTTTCTCACCTACCTATAAAACAATCTATTTAATATTTGTGTTGCTTGCATTTTGTTTAAGTTTTCTGTATCAAAATCTTTCATAAATCTTTTGATCATACTAACTTGTTTTTCGCTTGCTGCTACTTTTCCCCATTGTTTCATCATTTTTACATTCCATATATACTCTTCGTTTGCGTGATTTTCTTTTAAATATAGATAGACTTCATCAAATGCTTTTTGCATACTCACTTTTTGGCCATTCCATATTGTTTTTCCTAATTCGTCTTGTGCTAGAATTACTATTTTTCTTTTTGGAATAAATACCACCATATTACCATTAGGCATTTTGAAATAATTTACATCGTGAGTTTTATAACTTTGTTCTTTAGCCCATATATTTACTATTTCAATATTTCTTATCCAAGATGATGGACAATCTGCTTTTTCTGCAATTAGATCAGGTAATTCAAATAAGT
>JAAWEA010000043.1 GCA_022794055.1 Clostridia bacterium | reverse complement strand
TTAGATATGAGATTAAAAACATTATCAGGATTACAAAGAGAAAAAATAGAAGAAGAATATAATGAACTAATGAAATTAATTGCATATTTAAGAGAAATATTATCAAGTGAAACATTAGTATATAAAATTATAAAAGAAGAATTATTAGAAATAAAAGATAAATTTGGTGATGATAGATTAACAAAAATTGTTCCAGCAGTTGGAGAATTTAATGCAGAAGATTTAATAAAAGAAGAACAAACAGTTGTAGCATTAACACATTTTGGATATATAAAAAGAATGCCAGTTGATACATATAAAAGTCAAAGAAGAGGTGGAAAAGGAATTACAGGTATTGCAACAAGAGAAGAAGACTTTGTAAAACAAATATTTACTGCTTCTACACATGATACAATCTTATTCTTTACAAATAAAGGAAAATTATATAGATTAAGAGGTTATGAAATACCAGAAGCTGGAAGAACTGCTAGAGGAACAGCAATTGTAAATTTATTAAATCTAGATTCAGGGGAAAAAATATCTGCTGTAATACCAATACAAAACTTTGCAGAAGGAAAATATTTATTAATGGCAACAAAAAATGGATTAATTAAAAAGACAGCATTAAAAGAATATGATTCTGCAAGAAGAACTGGTTTACAAGGTATAACATTAAAAGAAGATGATGAATTAATAACAGTAAGACTTACAGATGGTGAAGATAATGTAGTATTAGTAACACGCGAAGGAATGTGTATAACATTTGATGAAAAAGATGTAAGACCTATCGGCAGAGTTGCACAAGGTGTTATAGGAATTAGACTAGATGAAAATGATGAAGTTATTGGAATGGAATCTGTAATTGCTGGAGGACAAGCAACACTTCTTGCTATTACTGAAAATGGATTTGGAAAGAGAACCGAATTAGATGAATATAGAGTTCAAATAAGGGGCGGAAAAGGAGTTATTACTTATAAGATAACACCAAAAACTGGAAAATTAGTTGGCGCAAGAATTGCAACTGAAGAAGATGATGTAATGTTAATAACAGACACAGGAACAATTATAAGATTAGAAGTAAAAGATATTAGTGTTCTTGGAAGGTCAACACAAGGTGTAACTTTAATGAGAACTAATGATGGTGGAAAAGTAGTTAGTATAGAAACTTTAACACCTGAAATGAAAGATACAGTTGAATAAATAAAATTAGTTGGTCAATAGGAATATTCCTATTGACCAATTCTTTACTTTTTAAATCTTAAATCATCTCCAAAGAAATAATAAATATCATAATGACCAGCAATACGAGAGCCAATACGTTCTTCATAATTCTTAAAAATTTCATTAATATTCAAATTAGTAGATATTATTGTTTTAGTTATTTTATGATTAAAGTTTAAAATTCTAGTATTTAAAATAGTAAATAATTCACTTAACTTCATACTATTTAGACTTTCAGTTCCTAAATCATCAATAATTAATAAATCACAATCTAATATAGATTGATAAAAGTTATTATCAAATCTTTTTTGCTTATTCATTTTATAATCTATAACAGATTCAAGTAATACAGGAGCAGTTTGGTAAATTACACTTTTTCCTTTATTTAATAAATCAGCGGCAATACAATTTGAAATAAATGTTTTACCGTAAACCAGTAGAACCAACAAATAACAAATTTTTATAATCTGGATTATCAAAATTATTAATAAATTTAATACAATTATTTTTTATATTTAACATATTTCTTCTAGGAGAAATATTAAATTTATATTTTGCAAAATCAACTTCATCAGAAAAAAGTAATTCATTAAAATTAGCAAAATTTTGATTTTTTAAATTATACATATTAGATTTATTTATAGAAATATCTAATAATTTCTGTTTTAAACAACTACACATACTTGTATTAAAAGAAACATCTGTAATAAAACCTGTATCATTACATAAAATACATTCATAAAAAGGCTTTAAATAATCTAAATCATAATTATTTTCTACTAATAATTTATCTTTTTCCTTTTTTAATATTTTAATTTTTTCTTCAAAATTTTGGATAGAACAATGCGAATTTTTTAAAATGTTTTTTGCTGTATTAATAGCAAAAGAATGCAATTCGGTATCAATTTCTTCTAATCTGGGAATTAATTTATATAAATTTTCTTTTCTTTTTTCTAAATCAATTTCCGCATTTAATTTTTTTTGATTATATTCTTTTAATAAATAATTTAAAATTTCATTTGACATTAATTATCTCCTTTACAATTTTCATCATTATTATTTGCATACAAAAATTCCAAATTAGTATATTCTCTTTGAGAATAGTTAGCTTTTGATACTTGAGATTTCATTTCTTTTATGTCTTTAGTTTGTTTTTTGCGTTGCGCTAAAAATGCTTCCACTTGTTCAGGGGTTTTTAGACCTCTATCATGCCAATCAGAAATAATACTATTAATATATTCAAAAGTGGGGTTTTGTTTATAAGTAGTTCTTTTTAATGCAATTTCTATAACATTCATATCATAAGAAAAATCTAAAACCCAATTTTCTATATAAGCTTCTTCATATTGAGTAAGACTACCATGTTTTCCAAGTTTTTTCGAAATAAGTGATTTAATTTTATTTAATTTTTCTTGTTTTTGATAATATATATCTAAATCATTCCAAGTTTGAATTTTATTAGATCCCCAAGCTTCAGCAACAACTTGGACATAATTTTTATGTAGTGCTGAACGATTATAACAATAATCAAATAAAGCAATCATAACTTGTTCATCAAAATTATATTTTCTAAACCATAAATCAATTTCATTGTACCAAGAAGGTCCCATTATTCCTTGAAAATATGTATTATTAATATGTTCTATAGCTCTTGCTCTTGATTGATTTTTAGAAGTTTGCTCAAGTTTTTCTTTAGATTGAGTAAGATTTGGTTTATATAAATTATTTAATGTAACTTCCTGCAAATCAACAATAATAAAGCCAGCAGATTTTTTTAATATAAGTTTATTATCTTCTAAATATTTTAAACCATCATTAATAGCCTTTACAGGTAGAGATAATTTTTTTGATAAATCATTTATTTTTACATCTTTTTTATATTTAGATAAAAATACTAAATATAAATAAATTTTAATATAATCACCAGGTATCTGAGATAAATATTCTGCAAAAAATATATCTGGTATGCTAGTTTCTGAAAATAACAACTGTCTTTCATTTCGTTCTAATTTCATTATAATTCCCCCAAACATTAAATAAATGATTTTCAAAATGTACAATTGATTATAACTTTTTTAGACAAAAAATTCAAGGCAAAAATTATTTTTCATATAATAATAATTTATTTTTTAATAAAAATCTTAAAATATAACTAAATACATAAATAATGCTTTCTCCATTAAATCCTGTAATACTAAATAAAAATAAAGGAAAACAAAAAACAAAAAATAAAAATATTTGAATATTTAAGTTGTTAAAAATATGAATAAAAAAGAAAATAAACATATCCCAAAATATATTTAAAAAAATAGTACTATATTCAATAAATCCAAATAGCTTAGGTTTAAAATTATAATTTTGAGGAAAAATAAATTTCATAAAGACCTCCTTATTTAAGTAATTTAGAAAAGTTATTCACATTTTGTGAAATTTCTGTGGAAATTCCACCAATAAATTCTCTTATAAAAGAATTAGCTTTTATTAAACAATACAATCCACCTAAATAAATAAACTTTGAAAAAAGATTAGATGAAGAATATTCTATAGAAAATAAAATTAACAATACAATTGATATAATTATTTGTATAAATAATAAAGAAAATAAATTTTTAAACCATGATTTAAAAAACCAAGAAGTAGAAACTAAAGAGTTAGATAAAATAGCAAAAGGAGAAAGTAAAATAAATACTTTAATTAAAATATATCTAAAAGCATAAGAAAAAACTAAATTTAATAAAGAAAATGTTATGGTACTTTTAATTAATCCATCTAATGAAAAAATATTAATAGAAGAAATATCAACAGAAATATTAGTATTAATATCTAAAATTAATTCTGAAAAACAGATATTTTTATTAAATAAACTTTCTCCTAAATTACGAATTGCCAATGAAATATTAGAAAAAATATCTAAAAATTGTGAAATTAAGAAATAAGAAAAATTCATACATATTCCACACATAATTAATTTTAATAAAAAGCTATGAGGTTTTTCAATTTGTGAATAAGTAAAATGAGATATTAATAAACGAAAAGAAAAGTATAAAATAATTCCTAAAAGTAAAGAATTAGCTATTAATAAAATTCCATTAGAAGTTGATGAGCCAAATATTTTATCAAAATTTTTATCATTTAAAATATCAGAACTAATAAAAGTAATATCATCTAATAAAGAATATAAATTATTATCAATTGAGTTAAATAAATTACCTAATATTGTATTTATAGTATTAATTATTATTTCAGTAATATTTGATTGTTCCAAAATTCCTCCTAATTAATTAAAGATTTTATAGTAGATAAGATTAAATCGATAGCAAGAATAAATCCATAAGAAAATAAAGAGCCTTTTATTATTTTCTTTCCAGTTCTTATTCTATCTTCATCTCCAAAACTAAATTTTTTCATAAATACTCCTGTACCAACTGCTACAGCGGCAGCAGGGGTAGCTAATTTCAAAAGCCATTTTTCTATTTGTTCAAAAGCAGAATTAATCTTAGATATTAATTTTGGTTCTGATGCTGCAAAAGAAAAATTACTAAAAATGAAAATAAAAATGATAAAAATAAATAATAAAAAAAATATTTTTTTAAATTTTAACATAAATTCTCCTTTCAATTATTTTTAAAATAAGGTAACATTTTAATCTTTTTTGATTCAAAGATTTTATTACCATCAGATAAAAAAGTAAGAGCGGTGAATGTTTCTAAATTTTTAGTAAAAAAATTAGTATCATAAATATAATCGTTCTGTAAATAAGAATTATAAGATTCTGAAATATTTGAATTAATTGAATTAAATGAATGAGTAATATAATTAAAATTTGTTTCTTTTGCACTTTCAGAAATACTTTTTGAAATTCTTTCTTTATCTTCTTTTCCTAATTGCTTTTGTGCTTCTTCTATGGTAAAGATATCATCTGTTCTAAACCAAATTTTATTTATTAAATTTTGAGTAATAACTTTAACTGATGTTTCATCTTTTAATGTATTTTTAAGAGAAGAATAACTTTGAGTACTAACTATATTAATACATTTAGCTTCTCTACTTAAAGAAAAGAAATCACTATCTGTTTTTGTACAATATTTATCATATTCATCGCAAATAAAAGCAGTTTTTCTATGAATGCCCTTTGATAAAGAAGATAAAACTTCAGTTTGAAAATCAAGTTTTAGATATGTTGCAATAATTTTTGAAAGTAAATTATATTCAGCAATATTCATATTTAAAATAACAATTTTTCCAGAACTAATGACCTCACTAAATCCTAAAAAATTTAGTTTTTCTTTTGGAGGACAAAAAATTGAAAAAATATCAAAATCTGAAATAAAAGTATTTGTAATTCTTGTAATTTCTGAAACAAGAATAGCTTTTGTTCTAGAATCTAAATTTTCAAATTCTTTTTGAAAAAAATTTAAACTTTCATTTAATTCATATATTTGTTTTTGATTTAATTTAGATGAAATAAAAAGTTCTTTTAAAATAGATAATTTTTCTTTGTAGTAATTAGGAATTGTAATTAATTTATGTAATTCTGAAAAAGTAACATATTCATTATTATATAATTTACAAAGTTTAATACATTCTGCTAAAATTTGTTCTGCTTTATCAAGCCAATAAGATTCAGAATTATTTTCTGAAAATAAAGTTAATATTGTTTTTAATCTATTAGCCAGAATGGTAGGTTTTAAATTAGGTTTATATAGAGGATTATAATAATTTTTAGAATCTAATCCAATAACTATAATATCATCTTCTAAATGATAAGATTTAGCATATTTATATATTTGATTATGATAATTTCCTTTTACATCTAATATTAACATACCAATTTTATCTTCTCCATTATTGCTATTATATTCTAATAGCTGTTTAGTAAATGGATACATAGCAGATGAAGTTTTTCCAGATCCAATTGTTCCAGTTATTAAGAAATTTTGATATAAACCAGATTCAGAAATATATATTTTTTCACTAGTTTTATAACTTTCACCAATTAGTATATTTAAACCAGTTTTTGGTAAAGTGTTGTTTATTTTATATTTTTGCTGATTTCTAGTTAGTGGCGATATAAATTTATTGTATAAAATGTTAGAAAAAATGAACTGAGAAAATATGTATGTGAAAACAAAAGTTACTTTAATATATGACCAAAGCTTAGGGATTTCAAGGCAAATGTCAAAAGGGTGAAATCCGTAAGGAATAATGACCACATCTGAAGTATAAATCGGAATAAATAGATTATATGCTATAATACAAGAAGAAATTGTAAAGATACAGGAAAAAAAAAATTTGTTTTTTATAATAATAAATCCTCCTTTTTTATTTTTAATTTTGAACCTTGCTTTGTATGAAAAAATTTTACTTCGAAAAAAATATATAATGAATATAAAGTAATAAAAAGATTAATAATAAATAAAATGAAAAATAAATCAATTAAGTTAAAGATATAATCACCGCCTTACATTTTTAAGATAATACAACATTTTTTTTGATTTGTCTATACTTTTATTTAAAAATATGATAAAATATTTTTATTAAATTTAAAAGGGAGGAAAGATAATATGAAATTTGATAAAGAAACAAAGATAGGAGAAATACTAGAAAAAGCACCAGAGAAAGCAGAAATTTTATTAGAAATTGGTATGCATTGCCTAGGATGTCCAGCTTCACAAATGGAAACTCTAGAAGAAGCTTGTGATGTACATGGGATAGATGTACAAGAATTAATTGATAAATTAAATGCTTAGAATAGAATACATTTGTCAAAAAAAGAAAAAAATAAATTTTTTTTGATAAATGTATTGACATATTAAGAAAAGTATAGTATTATATAAAAGCGTTCTGAGTTAAACTTAGATTGTTATGGGCTATTAGCTCAGGTGGTAGAGCACTTGACTTTTAATCAAGTTGTCCCGCGTTCGAGTCGCGGATAGCTCACCAAAAGAACTAAATAAAAAAACATTTAGTTCTTTATATATGGCCCCTTGGTCAAGCGGTTAAGACATCGCCCTTTCACGGCGGAGACATGGGTTCGATTCCCGTAGGGGTCACCAAGAACGCCACTTTAGCTCAGTTGGCCAGAGCACCGCACTTGTAATGCGGGGGTCCTCAGTTCGAATCTGAGAAGTGGCTCCAAAATAAGGTCAGTAGTCTTGAAAAGTACTTGATTACTGGCTTTTAAATTTTTTATAAATATAATAAAAATTAATTTTATAGTACTTTTTTAAGTACATTTTTCATATAAATAATAGATGAAATAACTCAATTTAGCAACTACATTTTTAAAAATAGAATGTATAAAAAACAGATATTGCTAGATTGAGTTATTTCATGCTATAATAAAAATAATTGGATAGAAAAAGGGGGAAATATTGTGAAATTAAAGATAATAGCAATTTCTATATTTACTATTATAATAATGAACATATTAATAATTTTAATTCCAGAGAATAATGTAAAAGCAAACAGCACAAAAATCAATATGCAAAAAATAGCAAATTTAATATTATTTATTGAATTTCAAGATACAAATCATTCACAACATAATACAAAATGTTTTATAAACAACGAAAGTACAACATTTCAGTACTTTAATGGAGAAGATGGATATGAAAAAGGGCTAAAAACATACATAAATAAAATCTCTTATGGGCAACTAGATGTTGAAAATATATTTCCACAATATAATGAGACAACAAAAAAAATAATTTCTTATAAAGCTAACAAAAATAGGCAATATTATCAAACAAACATAAATGAGCTAATAGAAGAAATAGTGTTAGACATAAATAATAATGGAACAATAAAAGATAATCAAATATTAGATTACAATAATGATAGAAACATAGATAACTTAACACTAATATTAGCATCTGGAGATAATATAAATGAAAATTCATATAAAGCAACTTATCAAGGAACAGCATCAATAAAAGGAAAATTTGTAAATTCATACAATGTATTACATGAAGGATTAGTGTATGGAACTCTTCAAAACTCAGGAGTTATTATTCATGAATTTTTACATACATTAGATTATCCAGATTTGTATAGAGGAGGAGTAAATGATGGAGTGCCAGTAGGACCATGGGACATAATGGCAAGTGTTAACACATTTGTACAATATCCATTAGCATATTTTAGATCAAATATAACAAACTGGTTTACAATTCCTACTGTGTCAGAATCAAAGCAAAAGTATTCTCTATATGCAGCATCAAAAACAACATATAATACTAGAAACCAGCAAGCGGTTATTATAAAAACACCATACTCAGATACAGAATTTTTTGTTGTTGAATATAGAAAAAAAGAAAATAATAGTAATTCATACGACTCACGTATACCAGGTTCAGGTCTTATAATTTATCGTATAAATTTAGAATCAGTAACAAATATGAAAGGTGATAGTAGTGAACCATACAATCCAGATGTAGCCTATGTATTTAGACCAGAGGATACTTTTGATGAAAATGGACATGAAAAAGGTAAAGGAGATATATTTAAAAGCTTCATATCAGCAGAAAGCCAAACAAAAAGTTATGGTAGCAGAAACTTTACAGACTCATTAACAGATGGCGCAATCACATATTCAGATGGTCAAAATAGTGGGATTATTATTGAGAATGTTGGAAGTAGTGCTGGAAACCAAATTACATTTGATATTACTATACTTGATATGCCAAATACAAACTTTTGGAAAAATGTTACAGCTAAATATGATGAAAAAATGTCATTTGTAGATTCATATATAGATGCAGATGGAAGCATATATTATTTAACAAAAAATCTAAATAATAAAATACAATTATATCGTTATTATGAAAATAAATGGTTAAAAATTGGAAATGAAATAAGTGAAAAAGGAACAGAACATAAATTATTGAAATATAATAATGAGTTTTATATAATCTATAATTTAGAAGTAAGTAATGGTAATTACAACACAAAATTGTTAAAACTAAAAAATAATGGTTGGCAAGAAATTTACAAATTTACAGAATTAAATAATGGAAACTATGTAGCAGTAGATGCAGATGAAACAGGAATATATTTTGCAATTCCAAATGCAAATTGTTCAAAATTACATGGATATAAATATAATAATACAATAACAAATTTAGGAGAAATTGCTACTAGCAATTATCTATCAAATACTTATATGACAGTAGAAAATGGAAATATAGCAGTTTTATATAGAGAATTCATGAATAATAATAAAATAAATGTAAAACTATACAAAAATAATACTTGGAATAATTTAGAAACATCTATGAATGCAAACTCAGCAAAAATAAAATTCAATAATAATAAAATATATTTATTAAGAAATGGTGAAACTTTTGGAAAAAACGGTGGGTATGTATATATTTATGATATAAACAAGCAAGATGGCTGGAAAAAGTTTGGAGATAATACATTTTCAGATAAAAACATATCTGAAATGGATATTTGTTTTAAAGGAGATTATCCTTATGTTGTATATCAAGAAGCGGATGACACACAAATAAATGTAAAACATGTTAAGATAAATGAATGGGAAAAATTGGCACAAACAGTAGCAAATACAAAGGCAAATAATATACAAGTACATACTTATAAAAATAATATATATGTTACATATATAACACAAACAACACAAGTAATTTATACAAAATCAAATGAAACAAGCGATATAATAGAAGGTGAGAAACAATCAAATATATTTTATAGAACTCATGTTCAAGATATAGGATGGCAAAACTATGTAAAAAATGGAGAAATGTCAGGAACTTCTGGAAAAGGATTAAGACTCGAAGGAATATCAATGTATATAGATTCACCATATCAAGGAGAAGTACTTTATAGAACTCATATAGAAAATCTAGGATGGGAAAATACGTGGGCAAGCTTTGGAGGAACATCAGGAACACAAGGTAAATCTTTAAGACTAGAGGGAATTCAAATAAAACTACAAGGAGAAATTTCAAACCTTTACGATATTTATTATAGAGTACATATACAAGATTATGGATGGCTAGACTGGGCAAAAAATGGTGAAAGTTCAGGCTCAGAAGGATTTAGTAAAAGATTAGAAGGCATAGAAATAAAACTTATAAAAAAAGGAGAGCAAGCACCAGGAAGCACAAAAAATCCATTTATGCAAAAACAAGTATTATATCAAACACATATACAGCAAGAAGGATGGCAACATTTTGTATGTGATGGAGAAGTGTCTGGAACTAGTGGAAAATCATTGAGACTTGAAGGAATAAGAATACAATTAAATAATAGTAAATACAAAGGAGGAATTGAATACAAAACTCATATACAAGATATAGGATGGGAAACTTCATGGAGAAATAATGGAGAAATATCAGGAACGTCTGGAAGGTCTTTAAGGTTAGAAGCAATTGAAATTAAATTAACAGGAGAAATTGCAAATTATTACGATATCTATTATAGAGTACATGTACAAGATTTTGGATGGTTAGGTTGGGCAAAAAATGGAGAACCATCAGGAAGTGCAGGGTTTAGTTATAGATTAGAAGGTATACAAATAAAACTTGTAGAAAAAGGGGAAGCTCCTCCAGTTGGTATAGGAGAAAGTTATAAAGAAAAAAAATTATAAAAAATTCAATAAATTAAAAATAGTTTATTATTAAATAAGCTATTTTTTAATTTATGGTAATATAAAAATACCAAAATATTTTATCCATAAAATATAACTTTTATTGATTTTAACGCATTATTTTGTTAAAATATAAAGTAAATTCTACTTATCTTTATTTAGCTTCTTATTATATACGAAAGGAGAAAATAAAATGTTAAAAAATACTGGAATAATTAAAGAAATTGATAATTTAGGAAGAATACAAATTCCAAAGGAAATAAGAAATAACTTTAATATTATAGAAAAAGATAGTATGGAAGTTTTTATTAAAGATAATCTAATATATATAGAAAAAAGTAATTTTATTCAAGGATTAACAAGAAGAATAGATGAACTTGGAATGATTGTTATTCCATTTGAAATAAGAAGACAATTAAATATTTCAGAAACCAATAAATTTGAGATATATTTGGAAGGGACAAAAATCATATTAAAAAAAATTTAAAGAAAAATAAAATATTTATAAAAACAGACAAAATCAATTTTATTAATTTAATAAAATAAATAATAGGAGATATATAAATGAGTAAAGTAGTAATTATAACAGGTGCTTCAAGAGGAATAGGAAGAGAAATAGCAAAAAAATTAGCAATAAAAGGATATAAAGTAGTAGCAAATTATAATAAATCAGAAAATGAAATAAATAATTTAAAAAAAGAATTAAATGAGCAAGGTATAGATATTGAGTGTATCCAAGGAGATGTATCAAAAAGAGAAGATACAAAAAAAATAATTAATTTTACATTAAGTAAATTTAATAAAATAGATATATTAATTAATAATGCAGGAATTTATCAATTTAAAGAATTTACACAAATATCAGACAATGATTGGGATTATATGATAAATACTAATTTAAATTCAGTATTTTATATGACACAAGAAGCATGTAAAGATATGATAAAAAATAAAAATGGATGTATAATAAATATGTCATCAATTTGGGGATTAGTAGGAAGTTCTTGTGAAGTACATTATAGTGTAAGTAAAGCAGGAATTGATGCAATGACAAAAGCTTTAGCAAAAGAATTAGGACCGTCAAATATTAGAGTAAATTCAATTGCTCCAGGTATTATAGATACAGATATGAATAAAGAATTAAATAGTGAAGACTTAAAAAATATAAAAGAAGAAATACCACTAGATAGAATAGGAAAAGTAGAAGATATTGAAAAATGTGTTGAATGGTTAATTGAAGACAAATATACAACAGGTCAAATAATTTCAATTAATGGGGGATGGGTAATATAATTTTATATATGTTATAATAAAATAGATGTCTAAATTTTAATTAGACATCTATTTTATTAATTTTCATTTATTCTTCTTTTATAATTCCCAGAAATTAATTTTGGTAAATAAGTAATAAGTTTATAAACTGCTAAACGAACTTTTTTACTCCATAGATAAGATTTTCTTAACTTTCTTGCATTTCCTAAAGAAACAGATTCATTCTCTAAAATTAAAAGTTCATTTTGCTTTTTTTCTATATCGAAAATATAATTTTGAGAATCATTATTATCCCATTCACCTTGATTATTTTTAAAGCAGAAATTAAATGTATTTTCACCTTCTAAAAATATTTCTGCTTGAAAACCTAATTCGGTTTTTTCCATTTTTACATCATTAACATTATTCCAGTCGAATCCAAATCCATAATGAATAGAAACTTCTTCAGAATTATCTTGAAAAAATTTACCTGTATAAGATATTTTAACATTACTATTTTCAACTAATTTATCAGTATTAAAAAAAATATTTTTTACTAATTCCATTAAAATTCTCTCCCTCATTTATCTTTTGCTACAAACATTATAATATTAAATTAAAGATTATTCAAGTATTTTTTGTAAAATTTATTTAAATTTTGTATTTTTTAGATGATAAAAAGATAAATTTGTAAAAACAGAAAGAAGAACATATTGTAAAAGTAAAAATAATATGCTAATATAAAGAAGAGGGGAATGATATAAATGATAGAAGGCACAATTGAAAAAGAAAAAGTAAATAATAATAAAAATGATAAAACAAAAAATAAAAATAATAAAAAAATATTATTAATAATATTTTTAATTATTGTTTTTTTTATAATTATTTTTTGAGAGAGAGAGAGAGAGAGAG
>JAAWEA010000042.1 GCA_022794055.1 Clostridia bacterium | reverse complement strand
TCTTTTTTTGTATAATATATATAAATTTAAAAAACAAAAAAATAAAAGAGGGATTTTTTGTCCTGGACCCTTTTTCCCTCTTTTCCCTCTTTTCCCTCTTTTCTTTCTTTTCTTTCTTTGCCTTATATTCTTAGCTTGCTAAGTTTGTATAATAAGCATTATATAATTTACTATAATATCCATCTTGATTAGCCATAAGTTCATGATGATTTCCTTGTTCTATAATTTCTCCATTATTTAATACAATTATTTTATCAACATTAACAATTGTAGATAATCTATGTGCAATAAAAATTGATGTTTTTTCTGCTGAAATTTTATCTATAGACTTTTGAATTAGCTCCTCTGTTTTAGTATCAATATTTGCTGTTGCCTCATCTAAAATAAATATTGATGGTTGGTGTGCAAATATTCTTGCAAATGCTATTAGTTGTTTTTGTCCTGCTGAAAATGAACTTCCTCTTTCATGAGCAATTTCTTCGATTCCATTTGGTAATGTTTGTATAAATTCCTCTGCTGATGCCAATTGTATTGTTTTCATTATTGATTCTTCTGATAAATTTTCATTTAGTTCTATATTTTCTTTAATACTTTTAGCAAAAATAAATGGGTCTTGTAAGATTATTCCTACTTTCCTTCTAAGATAATGTAAATTTATATCTTTTATATTTACTCCATCTAATAATATTTCTCCTTTTTGTATTTCATAAAAACGATTTATTAAATTGATAATTGTTGTTTTTCCGTGAGCCTGTTTTACCAACTATTGCCACACTTTGTCCAGGTTCAATTGTAAAGCTAACATCTTTTAAAATCCAGTTTTCTTCTTGATATGCAAACCATACATTTTTAAACTCAATTTTTCCTTTAATCTCTTCTAATTTTGTCCCTTTTTCAAAATCCTCTAAATATTCTTTGTGTTCTAAAATATCATATATTTTATTTATAGAGACCAATGCTTCTTGTATTGTTTCAAAATTTTCTACTAATCTTTGAACTGGTTCAAAAATTTGCTTTAGATATGTGATAAAAATGTAAATAATACCTACATCTAAATTAATATTAAATAATTTATTTACACACACCCAAGTAATTAATGCTATTCCAAGATTTTCAAAAATTACCATAAAAGCTATCAAAAATCCTTCTGTAAATGCTGTAGGTATTCTTGATTTATAAAAGTCATTACATAATTTTGAACATTCTTTTTCTTTTTCATATTGCCTATTAAAGATTTTTATTAGTTTTACTCCATATATTGATTCTGCTAAAAATACATTTACTTTTGTTTTTGCTTTTTTTGAATATTCTTGTACTTTTTTACTCATTTTCGTTATGATAAATGATGTTAATATTACAAATGGAATTAGTATAAAACATATAAGTGCTAATTTATAATTCAATGTTAACATCATTCCTGCTAATGCAATAATCATTATTACATCTTTTATAAATGTTGTAATTACATCTTTAAAAAATGTAGTAATGTCTTCTATATCACTTGTAATTCTAACAAATAATGTTCCAGATGGTGTTTTGTCGTGAAAAGGAATGTTAGCATATTGTATATATCTATATAATTTATTTCTTATTGTATAAATAACATTTTCCCCCACCATACTTGTAGTTGTACTAACAATAAAATCAAGTATGTTTCCTATAAGTACAATTAGAATATATACTACTCCTATTATACCAATTGTCATAATTCCCTTTTGCCATAATCCTGCACTTAAATAGTTGTCTATTACTATTTTTATTAAATAAGGTTTTACGACCTCTCCAATATTTATAATAATAGCTAAAATAGAAATGATTACTATTGCTTTAATTTGGGGTCTTAGTATTTTATAAATTCTGCTTAATGTTTTGTTTTTCATTTGTTCTTCCTTTCCTTCTATATTTAAGCTAAAAAGCTTGGTTCTACTTTTTCTGATTGTTGTTTATAAAATTCATTATAGATTCCATTATTGTATATAAGTTCTTCATGCTTTCCTCTTTCTACAATTTTTCCATTATCTAATACAATAATTTTATCACTAGATTTTACATCTGATATTTTATTTGAAATTATTATACAAGTTTTTTCTTCTGATAATTCTTTGATATTTTTAATTAGTTTTTCTGAAGTTTTGTTATCTAAGGCTGAAAAAGTATCATCGAAAATCAATATACTACTATTTTTAAGAAATGCTCTGGAAATTGCAACTCTCTGTTTTTGCCCTCCTGATAAATCTCCTCCTCTTTCTCCTATTACTGTATTAATTCCTTTTGGCATTTTCTGTATATCTTCATAAACAATAGCTTTTTGTGTACTTTCTTTAATCTCATCATCTTCATATTCATCTTTAAATAAGCTGATGTTATCTTTTAGAGTTGATGAAAATAGGAAATTATCTTGTGTTATATAACAAATATTATTTCTTAGCTTAATAATTGGTATTTCGTTAATATCTTTTCCATCAATAAATATTTTTCCATTAGGTATATTATATAATCTTGTTAATATATTCATTAATGTAGTTTTTCCACTTCCTATTGTTCCTATAATTCCTAATGTTTCACCTTTACTTATTTCGATGTTTATATTTTCTAGTGATTTATCAAGTACTCCTGGATAGTTAAAGCTTAAATCTTTTATAACAATATTTCCTTCTAATTTATCTTCTAATAAGTTATTTTTGGTATTAACCTTTTCTAATTCTAATTCATAAACTTTTTCTAATCTTTTGTATGAAATTTGTGCTCTTTTAAATCTTGCAACTAGTTGTGGTAACCAATTAACAGGTCCAACAAATAATGCTATATATCCATTAAATGTTATTAAATCTCCTACTGTTATTTTTCCATCTAATACTAATTTAGAACCATACAACAATGATATTGAATAGCACATTCCAAAACAAATATTTAGAGACATTTTTAGTAAGTTTGAAAATACTTCTACAGTATTATTACTTTGTTTTACTTTTCTATTTTTTCTAATAAATTCTTTTAACTGTTCTCCTTCACAAGAGTAAGCTTTTGTTGTTCTTATACTATCTGTGCTCTCTTGTATATATTCTGACATTTCTGTAAATCTATCTTGTGATTTTTTGAAACTTTTTTCAACATATTTTTTAATCTTTACAACTGAATAACAAGCTATAATAATTGGTATCATTACTGCAATTGTTAAATTCATATTTACATTTTTCACCATTTGAAATATTACAATAATAAATGTGAATACTATTCTTACTCCGTGGTTTGAAATTCTAAAAATAGTTGATCTTATTTCATTTATGTCCTTTACAAAATAGGACATTATTTCTCCATTTTTTATATTTTGTATTTCTTTTAGTTTTAATTTTAAAAATCTTTTGAATAAATTTACTTTTATATCTCTTTCAGATTTTCTAACATTGATAGTTTCAAAATACTTCCATGTAATTCTTACAAGCAACAAAACAATACATATTCCTATTAGGTAATATGTATTGTTTAATATATTTTGTTTATTGTTTTCTATATCATATAACATATCTACAATTCTACCAATAATTTGTGGTGGAATTGTTAATAAATATGCGTTAATTCCTAAAAATATTGTTTGAAATAGTATTGTCCATTTTCGTTTTTTTAATGTTTCTATTATAACCTTTTTCATAATATATTCCTCATTTGTATCTATTTTATTTTTCATTACTTTCTATACTATTATATAATGTGTCTAGATTGAATCCTAATGTTTGTTTATTTTGTATTTGATTTTCTTGCATTTGTTTTTGTAGATTCATTAGTTCTATCTCTTCTTTAAATCCCATTTCATCAAATTCCATATTTATCACCATTATTATTATATATTATATTTTTTATTTTATCAAGTATTTTTTATTGTCAAAAACTAATACCCTCAATTAAGATAGCTGTTCTAAGTGTAATAAATTACGGATGTCTTTTTCCTTGTGTTGGGACATTTTAGTTTATTGTTGTACTTGTTGGTCCTGTTCCTACTACATTTTCTTGTAATGAACGCCAAGTATTGCATCCTACAATGCCATCTGCTGCTAATCCTCTTGACCTTTGATATGCTATTACTGCGTTTTGTGTTGCTGGTCCAAAGATTCCATCTAATCCATTTGTTCTATATCCTAGTGTATTTAAATCGTCTTGTGCAATTAAAACATAATTGCTTAGACTGCCTCTTCTTATAGTCGGAAATCCTCCTGTACTACAAGCTGGCTTTCCGAAATCTTTTGTCAAAATATTAATGATACACGCATTATTTTATTATTGTATTTGTTATATTTATTCTTGCTTTATTATATAATTTAATAAACTTCATTTTGAAGAATATTCTTTCAATAAAATTTAATTCTTCTAATAATTCATCTAATATTACATCTTTTGTTTCCTTCATAAACAATCCCTCTCTTTCATAAAAACCTTTGTCTTTATTCAAGGGGTTATAATCTTTCTTCATTATATTATTACTATCTTTTTTTGTAAATAGTCTTTGTCTTTCCTTTTTTCTTTCTCTTAAAATTTCTTTTACATTTGTTACTTTTTTTTCTTTTCCCATAAAAAATCCTCTCTTTCGTAAATTTAATTGACAATTTACGCTCAAGAGGTTATACTTAAGTTAGGTTTTATACTCTCTTGAGTGTAATTTATTTTGAAGATATAGGGATTGGTAGTCGTCTATATCTTCTTTTTTTATATTATATATGCTTATTTTTTCCTTGTCAAAACCCGTTTTCGACAAAAAACGTCTGTATACCTTGCAAATACTACAAACTTTTTTCAAAAAAAATTTTTAACTTTTTTAAATCTGTGTTTTTATTCTATTTCTTAGATCATGCCAATTTATTCCACTAATATATTTTATACTCTCTGAACATAATAAATTATGCTCTTTTGCATATTTATTCCATTCATCTATTGTTGGAAACTTTGAAAAATTTTTTGATATATTTTCTAATTCTTTTATAGACTCTTTATATTTTATATACATTATACTTTCTTCATGATATTGTAATTCATTTTTATAATATGAATTTACTAATTTTTCAAATTCTTCAATTAATTTTTTTGTTTTCTTTGAATCTAAGCCATTTTTATCGATTGATATTTCTAATCTTATTCTTAATTTTTCAAATCTTCTCATCTTTAGTATTTCTCCTATTAAATTTTTTATATTTCACTACTTTATAAATATAATTGTATGATTTTAAGTGTAAAGTAATACTTTTAGTATTACTTATCTTTAAAAAGAAAAAGCCCCCTTTCTGTTGGGGACTAATTCATAATCTATTTTTCATACAATTATATTATAGCACCTTTTATTTAAAAAGTTTGTCGAAATGTAGCATATATATTAATTTTTCCAAAATTATGAAAAAATATTAATTTTTATTTTTTACCATTCATAATTTATCAAAATAATCTTCTTTAGGTAAATTAAGATTATTTTGGGTATTAAGTAATTCTTTAGCACATTTAAGCAGAAAATCTTGAAAGTGAGTGTTTAAATCTGAATAAATTTCAAAAAAATCATTAAAACGTTTAGTATTATAAGTAAACATCTCACCAATACCATTACGTAGCCATTCTTCGTTTACTGAAAAAACATTGCAACAATTAATAATTAAAGAAGAAGTAACACCACATTTTTCTAATTCAATAGCACTGATAGCAGATTGAGTTAAACCTAATTTTTTGGCAAAATCTTTTTATGATAAATTTAAAACTTTTCTTAATTCAATAATTCTTTCATTCATGGTAACCTCCTAACTATATTTTACATTTAATTAATTTATAGTCAAGATATAAAAATCACCAACATCAATTATTTAACATTTTCATAATATAAAGGTTAGAGTGGGTTCAATCAATCTAGCCTTATAATTATATAACCCTAATTTTAAAAGCCTCTAACCTCAAAGACTTCCCTTCTGTACCAATTTTTATATATGTCCCCTTTGAAGAAGGCATCCACCCTACACTCTCAATATGCTCTTGAACTTCTAACATCTTATTTGACTGAATTTCTATTGCCTCAATTCTTTTACTCTGACCTGTAGTTCCACAAGATTCACCATTACTTGTCCATCCTGTCCACCCTATACTTTCTATATGTACTCTATAACTTAAATCTAAGCCATTATTTCCTTGTAATATTATTGCTTCAACTCTTCTGTCTTGACCTGTTGTTCCTGCTACTTCTCCTGTACTCTTCCAATCTGTCCAGCCTATATCTTGAATATGAGCTTTGTATAGTAAATCTAATGCTTTAGCTTGTCCAACTAGTCTTGACTTAAAATCGTTCCATCTATTAGAATTATTTACAAAAGGAGCTGGACAACATTTATGAGTTACATCATAATGTCTTATTACATTTTCTACAGGTATATTGTATTTTGACATCAATTGCTTAGTCAATTCTACTGTATTATTTATTACTTTT
>JAAWEA010000041.1 GCA_022794055.1 Clostridia bacterium | reverse complement strand
GTCCAGGACAAAAAATCCCTCTTTAAAAATATGTAATTTATATTATAGTTTTTTAATAAATAAAGAGGGATTTTTTGTCCTGGACCCTTTTTCCCCTTTTTCCTTTGTATCTAAGCAATAGGAGGATATTTAGATGCCAAACAAAAATAATAATAGAATAGGGCGTATTGATGAAGAATATAGAAAAGAATTAAGCCAAATTATATCTTATGATTTAAAAAATCCAAATATAACAGGAATGATAAGTGTTACAAAAGTAAAAGTAACAACAGATTTAAAATATGCTAAAGTTTATATAAGCATTTTAAATTGTAAGAATATAAAAGAAACAATGGAAGGATTAAAAAAATCATCTGGATATATTAGATCAGAACTTGCTAAAAGAATTAACTTAAGGAATACACCAGAATTAATATTTGAAATAGATGATTCTATGGAATATGGTGCAAAAATTGATTCTATATTAAAAGAAATATTACCTAAAAACAATGATTGATAATAATCTTAATATAGGAAGTTCAAGGAACTTCCTATATTATCAGAGTAAGATACTTTAAAGTATCTTACTTGTTTAGAAAGGAATGTTGTTTATATGACATTAGATAATATAATAGAAAAAATAAAGCAGGCAGAAAAAATAGTAATATTAACACATGAAACTCCAGATGGAGATGCTATTGGTAGTACATTAGCCATGAAAATGGCATTAAAACAATTAGGAAAACAAGCAGATGTTATAATTAAAGAATATCCTAAAACATTTGATTTTTTACCAGGTAGAAATGAAATTAAGTCAGAAACTAATGTTGATAAATATGATTTAGCAATATCATTAGATTGTGCAGACTTTAAAAGATTAGTTGGAAATGAATACTTTGAAAAAGCAAAACAAACAATAGTAATAGACCATCATGGAAGTAATAAGATGTATGGTGATTTTAATTTTGTAAATCCAGTTGCTCCAGCATGTTGTCAAATACTAATTGGAATGTTTGAATATTTTGATATAAAAATTGACAAAGAACTAGGAACTTGTATCTTAACAGGAATTATAACAGATACAGGAGGATTTAGATATTCTGGAGTAACACCAGAAACATTTGAATTTACAGCTGATTTATTAGCTAGAGGAGTTAATGTTTCAGATATTTATAAAAGGGTATTGGAAACAAAAACAAAGCCAAATTTTGAATTAATGAAAAGAATAACTGATAGAATGGAATTTTTAGAAAATGGAAAGGTTACATTTACTTATATTACAAACCAAGACCTAAAGGAGGTAAACGCAGGAGTTGGAGACCATGAGGGATTAGTGGAAATAGGTAGAGATATAGAAGGAGTAGAAGTATCAATTTTTATTAGACAAAAGGAAGATAATGGGAATTTTTACAAAGTATCTATGCGTTCTAATGAATATGTAAATGTTTCAGATGTTTGTTTTAGATTTGGCGGAGGCGGACATGAAAAGGCTGCTGGAGCACTTATACAAGGTGAGATAAAAGAAGTGAAACAAAAGATATTAAATGAAATAAAAAAAGTATTATAGAATTATTATAATGAGGATTATGAGAGAAATCTCAAAATCCTTTTTTCAGAAAGGAATATATGAACGGAATAATAATTATAAATAAACAAAAGGGATGTACATCTCATGATAATGTACATAAAATAAAAAAAATATTTAATGAAAAAGTAGGGCATACAGGAACTTTAGACCCAATGGCAGAAGGTGTACTCCCAATTTTAATTGGAAAAGGAACTTTAGTTTCAAAATATTTAGTAAATCATGATAAAAAATATATTGTTAAATTACAATTAGGAATACAAACAGACACAGCAGATAGCGAGGGAAAAATATTAAAAGAATTACCAGTAGAAAATATGCAAAAATCAAAAATAAATGAAATTTTAAAAACATTTATAGGAAAGCAAGAGCAGATTCCTCCAATATATTCAGCAATTAAGGTAAATGGTAGAAAATTATATGAATATGCACGAAAAGGACAAACTGTGGAAGTCAAGGCAAGAGCAATAGAAATTTATGATATAAATTTAATATATATAAATGAAGAAAAAAAGCAAATTGAGTTTGAAGTATTTTGTGGAAAAGGAACTTATATTAGGAGTCTATGTGAAGATATTGCTAAAAAACTCGAGACAGTGGGATATATGAAAGAATTAAAAAGAATTCAAGTTGGAGAATTTAAAATAGAAGATAGTATCACACTAGAAGAATTAGAAAGCAATAAGGAAAATGTAAAATATATAAATAATAAAATAATATCTATTGAAAAGTTATTTTCATATACTGAAAAAATAATTTTAGATACAAGAAAATTAGGTTTATTTTTAAATGGAGTAAAATTGACACAGAATTATCAAGATGGAGTTTATAGAATTTATGATGTAAATGATAATTTTATAGGAATAGGAGTAGTACAGGATAATTTGTTGAAAAGAGATATTATCATAACGAATATCTAAAATTTTAAAAATTTTTCTAAAAATCTTATAATAAAAAAAAGATAAAGGATAAAATAATATTCATAAATTAAAACATACCTTCATATAATTAAATATAAGTATGGAGGTAATTATTTATGTTTTATATTGAAAAAAATGATAAACCTAATTGGATAGAAGACAAGCTTAAATTAATAAAACTAAAAGAAAATGTAATTATTCTACCAGATTTAGAAAAAATAAAAGAAAAAGATATAGAAAGAACAGCTAAAAGAACAAAAAAGATAATAGATAAACATTCAAGAAGTAAAAAGGTAGTTATTAGTAAAGAATTACAAGAAAATAAATTATATATAAATTATCTAAATAATTATGGAATGGAAATAGCAAATGGAAGATGGCTATTTCAAATTTTACTTACAAAAATAACAGAATATATTATTAGTAAAAAGAATATTGAAAAAGTACATATATCTATCTTAGTAAATAATATTAATGATATAGAAATAGAAAATATAAAAGATATAGCTAAAAAATATAAAAATGTAAATGTTGTAACTAATTGTATGGAAAGATTAAAAAATATAGAAAAACAATTAGAAGATGAAGGGATTATTATAGCAGTTACAAATAATAAGAAAAGAAGCCTTTTAAAATCAGATTTAATTTTAAACATAGACTTTCCAAAAGAATTAATTAATAAGTATAGGATAAATGAAAATGCTATTATAGTTAATACAAAAGAAAAAATTAAGATAAATGAAAAGAGATTTAATGGTTTAAATATCCATGATTATGAAATAGATTTTAGAGAAGATAAAAAAGATGAAAAAATATTGAATCAAAAATACTATTTAAAAGATTTATATGAAGCAGAATTATATAAAAAGCAAAGATTAGATGTAATAAAGCAAAAAATAAAATTAGATAGGGTTGATATAAAAAAATTAATTTTAAATAATGGAGAATTATAGAAATAGTCAATCATATTATTAGTAAAAAATTAAAAAAAGTCTTTTATTTTTTTACTAAATATAATATAATGGTGTTATTATAAAAGCAAATGATTGGCAAGGAGGTACAAACAATGCCAAATAGTAATAAAGGACAATCTAGAAAGAGACCACAAACTAAAAAAATAAATCAGAAAACAAATAAATCAAAACAAGTAACAACAGTAACACCAAAGCAAAATAAAAAATCAAAAAAGAAACAAAGAAAACATCCAAAATTAAGAATGTTTATAAAAATAACTTTAATATTATTTTTACTGCTATGTATTATAGGGGCAGGAATTGTAGCAGCTATATTTTATGGACTATTTGGAGATGACTTATCAATAACAAAAGATGACTTAACTATAGGAGCTTCTAACACAATTATAGTAGATAAAGATGGAAATGAAATTGCAAATTTAAGTACAGATGAAAAGAGAAGAACAGTTACTTTAAGTGAAATGTCGCCTTATTTACCAAAAGCTTATATAGCAATTGAGGATAAGAGATTTTATTCACATAGTGGTGTTGATATAAAAAGAACAACAGGAGCAATTTTAGGAAAACTTACAGGGCATTCATCTTATGGAGGAAGTTCTATTACACAACAGTTAATTAAAAATATAACAAAAGAAGATGCAAGAGAAGGGATGGCAGGTATAACAAGAAAAATAAAAGAATGGTCAAAAGCAATACAAGTAGAAAGAATGATTTCAAAAGATCAAATATTAGAATTATACTTAAATTGTATGTTTATTGGAGGAAACCAACTGCATGGTGTACAATTAGGAGCAATACATTATTTTAACAAAAATGCAAAAGATTTAGATTTAGCAGAATGTGCATTTTTAGCAGGAATTAATAATGCACCTAATAAATATAATCCATTTGGTGAAAGTGGTGCAGCAAATGCAAAAATAATAAAAGACAGAACAAAAACAGTTTTAGATGAAATGAAGAAACAAGGACTAATTGAAAATGAAGACGAATATAATGCAGCTGTTGCTAAAGTAGAAACAGGATTGCCATTTATAGAAGGAGACACATCAAGTAACTCAACATATTCTTATCATACAGATGCTGCTATTAATCAAGTTATAGAGCAAGTAATGGAGGAAAAAGGAGTAAGCAGAGACTTTGCAAGAAACTATGTATATGGTAGTGGATTAACAATTTATTCTACAGAAAATTTAGAAATACAACAAACTGTAGAAAAAGAATTTGAAAATACAAAGTATCAAGTAAAAGGTAGAGAAAAAAAAGCAGATGGTACATTTAAAAATGAACATTCACAAGCTGCAATAGTAATAATGGATCACTCAACAGGTCAAGTATTAGCTGTTGGTGGAGAATTAGGTAATAAATATGCAACAGGATGGAATAGAGGAACACAAATGGTTAGACAAACTGGTTCATCTATGAAACCAATAGCAGCAGTTTTACCAGCACTGCAAGAAAAAGTTATTACAGCAGCAACTGTTTATGATGATGCAACAACAGATTTTGGAGGAGGATATAAACCAGGTGATTATAATACACCACAAGGATTAATAAATATAAGAAGTTGTATAAGAACATCTCAAAACATTCCAATGGTTAAAATAGTAGCAGAATTAGGAGTTGCTAAATCAGTTCAATATTTGGAGAAAATGGGAATTACAACATTAGAGAATGAATCATTACCAATATCAATAGGTGGGGTTACTAATGGTATTAGTCCACTAGAAATGGCAAGTGCTTATTCAACAATTGCTAATGATGGAGTTCATATAACACCAACATTTTATACAAAAGTTGTAGATAGTAATGGAAACACAGTTTTAACTCCAAAACAAGAAAAAACAAGAGTAATATCAGAACAAAATGCGTATATAGTAAGGTCAATTATAAAAGAACCACTTCTATCAGGAGGAACTGCAACTTACTGTAAAATACCAGGAATGGAAACTTGTGCTAAAACAGGTTCAACAGATAAATATAAAGATAGATGGTTATGTGGAATGACACCATACTATACAGCTGCATGTTGGTTTGGATATGATGAAGCAGAAGGAATGAGTGGAATTTTGTTTAGTGGACAAAATCCAGCAGGATATATTTGGGCACAAATTATGAAAGCTATCCATACAAACTTACCAAATAAAAATTTTAGCCAAGCAAGTGGAATTGTCTCAGCTTCTGTATGTAGAGCAAGTGGATGTATTGCAACAACAGGATGTACAGATGTTTATACAGAAATATTTACTGCTGATAATATGCCAGAAGCATGTCAAGGCCATGGAGCACAAGAAATATGTGAAGCATCTGGAAAACTTGCAAATGAGTTTTGTCCAAGAGAACAAGTAAAAGTTGTTGGATATGGTGCAGTAATTTTAAAAGAACAATTAAAATTATGGAATACAATTACCCCTTCATCATCATCTGTGATTGCAACAAAAGTCGAAGGAATATGCGATATTCATACTAAACCAGTAGAAAAACCAGTTGAAAAGCCAATAGAAAAACCAACAAATACTACAAATACTACTGGAAATAATAATACAAGTGAAAATACAAATTCTACAACTGGAAATAACACAACAGGTGGAAGCAATGGCAATACTTCAGGAGGAAATACAACACCTGATCAAAATGTAACAAATTAATTTTATAAATAGTTCTAACTGTTGATATATAAATATTTTTTAACAATATATCAAAGTTAGAACTAATTTCATAATAAGAAGAAAAGGAGAGAAAATGGATTTATATTTTTATAATACATTAACTAAAAAAAAGGATTTATTTAATCCTATAGATACAAAAGAAGTTAAAATATATTCATGTGGACCAACTGTTTATAAAAATGCAACAATTGGTAATATGAGAACAAATATATTTCAAGATGTTCTAAGAAGAGTTTTAAGATATAATGATTATAAAATCAAGCATGCAATGAATATAACAGACGTTGGACATTTAGTATCAGATGGTGATGAAGGTGAAGATAAAATGTTAAAGTCAGCAAGAGAAGAGCATAAGACACCTTTAGAAATTGCAGAATATTATACTAATTTGTTTTTTGAAGATTTAAAGGAATTAAACATAGAAACACCAGAAATAGTATGTAAAGCAACGGATCACATAAAAGAAATGCTTGAATATGTGCAAAAGTTAGTTGAAAATGGATATGCTTATGAAACATCAACAGCAATATACTTTGATATATCTAAACTTGAAAAATATCCAATTTTATCAAATTTAGATGTAGAAAATCAAAAAGCAGGAGCTAGAGTAGAAGTCGACCCAGAAAAGAAAAATCCACAAGATTTTGCTTTATGGATAAAAGCACCAGAAAATCATTTAATGAAATGGGATAGCCCTTGGGGAGCAAGTTATCCTGGTTGGCATATAGAATGTTCTGCTATGGGACAAAAATATTTAGGAGAACAATTTGATATACATACAGGTGGAATTGATTTAATCCCAACACATCATGAAAATGAAATAGCACAAAGCAATGGAAGATGTGGAAAAATACCAGCAAATTATTGGATGCATGGAGAATATTTGTTAATAAATGGTGGAAAAATGTCAAAAAGCCTTGGAAATGTATATCTAGTGAAAGATATAAAAGAAAAAGGATATGAACCAATAGTATATAAATTATTTAGTTATTCATGTCATTATAGAAATAAACTAAACTTTACTTGGGAAGGAATTGAAGCAAGTTCTAAATCATTAGAAAGATTAAGAAATAGCTACCAAGCTAATCTAAAAGGCGAAGATAGTTTAACACATATAGATAAAGAAAAATTAAATAAAATAGAAGAAAATTTCCATAAGGCTATAAATGATGATTTAAATATGCCTTTAGCAATGAGCTTTGTCTGGGAAACAGCTAGATTTGAAAAGAAAAATCCTGAAGTAGCAAAAATGCTTGAAAAATTTGATACAGTTTTAGGAATAAAAATAGATTATATAAATAAAGACAAAAAAGAAGTGCCACAAGAAATTCAAGAATTATTAGAACAAAGAAAAGTAGCTAGAGAAAATAAAGACTGGGCAAAATCAGATGAATTAAGAGATTTGATAAAAGAGAAGGGATACATTGTAAAAGATACAAAAGAAGGACAAATGTTATCATTAATAATGTAAAATTTAGTAGGCAGAAAATTGCCTACTTTTATTTGGCACATGCAATTAGAAAGTAAAATTAATAAAATATTGATTTATATGAGTAAATGAAGTATAATTTGAATATATTAAACGCAATAAAAATATTTAGGGGGAATAAAAATGGCAATATTATTACCAGGTGGAGCAGGATTTATAGGAAGTCATACTGCTGTAGAATTATTAAAAGAAGGAAGAGAGATTATAATTATAGACAACTTTTCTAACAGCACACCAGAATCATTAAAAGCAATAAAAAAAATAACAGGAAAAGACTTTAAATTTTATGAAATTGATTATTTAGATAGAGAAAATTTAGAAAAAGTATTTAAAGAAAATGATATAGAAGCAGTAATGAACTTTGCAGGATATAAAGCAGTAGGAGAATCAGTACAAAAGCCAATTGATTATTATACAAATAATATATCAGGAGCTTTAGTATTATTAGACACAATGAAAAAATATAATGTAAAAAAATTCATTTTTAGTTCATCTGCAACTGTTTATGGAGAACCAGAAACAATGCCGATTACAGAAGAAACACCAACAGGAGGAACAACAAACCCTTATGGAACAACTAAACTATATATAGAGCAAATTTTAAAAGATATATATAAATCAGATAATACTTGGGATATATGTATTTTAAGATATTTTAATCCAGTTGGAGCAGATGAAAGTGGACTTATTGGTGAAGAACCAAAAGGAATTCCGAATAACTTGATGCCTTATGTGGCAAGAGTAGCAGCTGGAATACTGAAAGAACTATCTGTATTTGGAAATGATTATGATACTCCAGATGGAACAGGAGTTAGAGACTATATACATGTAGTAGACTTAGCAAAAGGACATATAAAAGCATTAGAAAAATTAGAAAAGGAAAAAGAGGGATTATATATATATAATTTAGGAACAGGAACAGGTTATAGTGTATTAGATATGGTAAAAGCATTTGAAAAAGCAACTGGAAAAAATGTACCTTATAAAATTGCACCAAGGAGAGCAGGAGATATAGCGATTTGCTATGCTGATTCATCTAAGGCTAAAGAAGAACTTGGATGGAAAGCAGAG
This sequence comes from Clostridia bacterium, assembly GCA_022794055.1. Taxonomy (GTDB): domain Bacteria; phylum Bacillota; class Clostridia; order TANB77; family CAG-508; genus CAG-269. The sequence goes on along the minus strand of JAAWEA010000041.1, from coordinate 12,078 downwards.
AAAAATCTAGATGATATGTGTAAAGATAGTTGGAATTTTATTGAAAGAAATTCGTAATAAAGGAATTGAAAAATACTTGGCATTTAGCATTGTTGAATTTGCAAAGTTAAATATCCAATTCATTTTCAACCATATTACTTAGAAAGGGAATAATGATAAAAATGAAAAACTTTGAAAGAATAATAGCAGACCAAATTGCAAAAGTAACACAATTAAATGAAGAAAAATTAGTAACTTATATAGAAATACCAAAAGAAACTAAAAATGGAGACTATTCTTTTCCATGTTTTAGGCTAGCAAAAGAATTAAAAAAAGCTCCACCAATAATAGCAAATGAAATTAAGGAAAAATTAGAAAATGACAACATAAGTGAGATTGATAAAATAGATGTAGTAGGCGGATATTTAAATTTTTATATAAATAAAGAAACTTTTGTTAATGAAGTTTTAACAGAATTTGCAAATAATCAAGAATATGGAAAATCAAATTTAGGAAATAATAAAAATATTGTTATAGACTATTCAGCACCTAATATTGCAAAACAATTTCATATAGGACATTTACGTTCAACAGTTATTGGAGGGGCACTTTATAATATATATAAATATCTTGGATATAAAGTAATTGGAATTAATCATTTAGGAGACTATGGAACACAGTTTGGAAAACTAATAGAAGGATATAAATTATGGGGAGAAGAATACAATATTGAAAATGACCCAATTAACGAGTTAACAAAAATTTATATTAGAATAAATGAAGCTTGTAAAGAAGATAAACAAGTTTTAGAAAATTGTAGAAATAATTTTAAAAAGTTAGAAGAAGGAGATAAGTATTGTGGTGAAGTATGGCAAAAATTCAGAAACTTAAGTTTAAAAGAATTTCAAAAAGTATATGATTTGTTAGGAAGTAAATTTGATTCTTGGAATGGAGAAGCTTTTTATTCTGATAAAATGCAAGAGGTTATTGATATTCTAGGAAGCACAGGAAAGTTAATGGAATCTCAAGGAGCTCAGATAATCAATTTGGAAGATAAAGGAATTAACACACCATGTATTATTGAAAAGTCAGATGGTTCTACAACTTATGCTACAAGGGATTTAGCAGCGATTATGTATCGTGCAAGAACTTATGACTTTGATAAAGCATTATATGTTACATCTTATGAACAGGTATTACATTTTAAACAGATTTTTGAAGTAGCAAAGCTTTTAGGATTGGATGAAAAATATACAAAAGGATTAGAACATATATCATTTGGAATGGTGTTATTACCAACTGGTAAAATGTCGACAAGGGAAGGGAATGTTGTAAGATTACAGGATTTGATAAATGAATCAATTACAAGAGCAAAAGAAGTTATAAAAAGTAAGAATCCAGATTTAGAAAACCAAGATGAAGTAGCAAAAAAGGTAGGAATTGGAGCTGTTATTTTTAATGATTTGTCATCTGCAAGAATTAAAGATGAAGTTTTTGATTGGGATACTATTTTAAATTTTCAAGGTGAAACAGGTCCTTATGTTCAATACACTTATGTTAGAACAAAAAGTGTTTTACAAAAAATAGGATATATTCCTAATATAGAAGATGTAAAAGTAGATAATTTGCTTGATGAGTATTCTTTTGAGATAATTAAACTTATTTATAATTTTAAAAATGTTTTAGTTCAAGTTACAGAGAAAAATGAACCTTCTATACTTGCTAAATATTTAATTGATTTGGCTAAAGCGTATAGTGGATTTTATAATGAAAATAAAATTATTACAGATGATAAAGATGTTCAAAATTCAAGAGGGTATTTGACTTATGTTGTTGGTGAAATTTTGAGGATTGGTGCAAATTTGCTTGGAATTGAAATGCCAGAGAAAATGTAGATTAATAAAGTATAAATAAAAATCGAGCTACAAGAAGAACTCTTGTAGCTTGATAGATTTGATTACAGAACTGTACATGCTTACCGTGGTGGCAATAAAGAAGCCTCAAAAAAGCCTTCATTTTTCACTAATGTGCAAAGTACACCAGAAGATGCATTCTTCCAAAACCATTCGAAATCTTGTGAGTATGGTGTTGCTGGAGTAGAGGACATACGAACAGTGGTCTCTCCAGATGGTGATGTTACAGTGATAGACAATGTGCGGGAGTTACAAAATTTTAGTTCGTCTTTATGAACATCTACAATAGTGCATACATGTTGTTGAATCATAATCTATTCCACCTTTCTTATTTGATATTTACATATTAACATAAAGGGGAAATAAAATCAATAGAATTTTAATAATTATTACACTTTAGTAAAATATTGCTTACATTTTTAGAATATCAATAACTAAGAAAAGTAAAAAGATTAGAATTTTAGTTCTACTAATAATTCTAATCTTTAATAATAATATAAATTTATTTCTTTTTATCATCTTTCATAACTTCTTTAATAGCACCCAAACTTGAAAGAGCACTAGTTGCCTCAAAAGGAATGAACACTTTATTAGCTTCGCCATCAGCAACTTTTTCTAAAGCTTCTAAAGCTTTTAATTGAACTAATTTCTCATCAGGATCTGATTTCTTAATAGCTTCATAAATAACTTGAATTTCTTTAGCTTTAGCAGTAGCAACTTCTTTAATAGCTTGTGCTTCACCAGTAGCTCTAGTAATTCTTGATTCTTTATCAGCTTCAGCCTCTAAAATAGCAGCTTGTTTTTTACCTTCTGCAATTGTTATAGCAGATTGTCTTTGAGCTTCAGATTCAAGAATTAAAGCTCTTTTATTTCTTTCAGCATTCATTTCTTTTTCCATTGCATCTCTAATATCAGCAGGTGGTGTAATATCTTTAATTTCAACTCTGTCAATTTTACAACCCCATCTATCTGTTGCTTCATCTAAAACAATTCTTAACTGATTATTAATTCCATCTCTTGAACTAAATGTTTGATCTAAATCCATTTTACCAATAATATCACGAATTGTTGTAATAGCTAGGTATTCAATACCTTTCTTTAAACTTTGAATCTCATAAACAGCTTTTGCAGGATCTGTTATTTGATAGAAAACAACAGTATCTATAGTAATTGTAACATTATCTTTTGTAATAACTCCTTGAGGTGGAACATCCATTGTTTGTTGTTTTAAACTAACAACACTTCTAACATGATCAAAAAATGGAATGATAATTGTAAGACCAGCATCTGCAACTTTAGAGAATTTTCCTAATCTTTCAATTATATATACCTCAGATTGTTTAACTACTTTTATTGATTTAAATGCTATGACTAATATTATAGCTAATAAAATTAATAAAAATGGCATAATTAATTCCTCCTTTAATTATTATATATTAAAAAACTTAAAAAATTAAGTAATACTAAAAACTAATTTGATTTTTCAGCAATTTTAATTGCTTTTACAATTGTTTTAACACCTCGTATTTGTAAAATTTCAACTTCGGAACCTTCAGGAATAACCTCATTATTTTCACTTTCTGCTGACCAAGTTTCTCCATTAATTTTAATTTGTCCTTGAGACTGAATCGGATTTATTTCTTTTATAACTAAAGCAGTTTTTCCAATAATTGAAAAAACATTTGTGTTAATTTTTTTTACATCAACAAATTTTTTCACAAAAGGTTTTGTTGCAAAAATTAGTATGGTTGAAGAAATAACAAATATTGTTGTCTGAAATATAATACTATCTGTGAAAAAGCTTACTATCATTGCAACTAATGCACCTATTCCAAACCAAAATATTAAAAATCCAACAGTTGCAATTTCTCCAATAAGAAATATGCCAGCTATAATTAACCATATTTGCCACATAAATTCCATCTCCACTCATTTAAAATATAATTCTATTATACTATAAAATATTGCAAAAATAAAGGGTTTATGAATAAATTATTGTAATTTCATTTTAACTAATCAAAAAAAACTTAATAAAAATATATAATATTATTAAGATTTTTTACTATATAAAATTTTAAACGATTGCTTTAATATAATTGACATGCTTTAACTTTTGTTATAAAATTCTAATAAATATATAATAATTTTGAGAGGATAGAAAATGATTAATATTAAATTCATAAGAAAAGAAAATAGAGTAGTAGCTTATGATAATAATATTGAAATTGGTGAATGTAAATTTAGTGAATTAGATAATACATGGAATATAATTCATACTATAGTAGATATAAAATATCAAGGGCAAGGAATTGCAAGAAAGTTAGTACAATATGTTATAGAAAATTCAGAAAAATGCAATAAAAATCTTATTGCAGAATGTTCTTATGCAAAAAAGGTATTAGAAACCAGTTATCAGAAGAAACAAAAAAGGATTTAAAAGCATTTATAGACAATAGAAGTAATAAGAATTACAAGTTACATGAAAAGATATTAAAAATTTAATTGGAGGTAAATTAATGGCAAGAATATTAAAAAATAAAGAATTATTAAATACAAGATTAGCAACTAATTATGGAGGATGGATGTATTGTAATAAATGTAATGAGAACATAGGCTATTTATGTTATTCAACTTATGACAGATTAGAGTTAAAATATAAATGCAATTGTGGAAGTGATGGCAAAATATTATTAGATTTTGAAGATAGCAAAATAGGAAAAGAATGTAAAGATGAATTAATCACTATAAAAAATAGATTATGTTGTCCAAGAGAAAATGACCCTTTAATTACTATCTTAGACAAAAAAGTAACTAATTATGAAATGAAAATTACTTGTAAATCTTGTCAAAGTATTTATAAAAAAATAAAATAACGAATGATAATATTTAAAAAAATTTTAATAGTATAAAACAGAAGAAAATTAATAAATACTTACACAAAAAAGGGAGAAAAAATGAAAGATACAAAAGGAATTACTTTAATTACATTAGTACTAACAATAATTATAATTTTAATAATAGCAGGAATATCAATTTCTGGAACAATCATAATAAAAGATGAAGCAGAAGAAAGTATACAAATTTCATCATTAGAAATGGTACAACATGCAATATTAGAAAGATTCACAAAAGCAGAATTAACAAAAGAAACACTACCAGGAACAATAATACAAAATTCAGAAGTACAAAAAATAATAGAAGAAATAAATTCTAAGTCAGAAGAAAATATTACACTAAAAGGTACAGTATATTATGAACTAACAAAGAAAGACTTAGAAAAGTTAGGAATAAGTCAAGAAGAAAATATTTTTATTGTAAATTATTCAACAGGAGAAGTTATTAATAAAACATTAAAGGCAACTAAATCAGGAAAAGCATTATATACATATTCCAAAGAAAGTGAGTGAATAATTTGAGTATTGATAAAATCAAAAATTTAGAAAATATAATACCAAAAGAAAATATAAAACAAGAAGAAATAATGAAAAATCATACATCATTTAAAATAGGAGGATTAGCAGAAATTTTTATCAAAATTACTAAGTTAGAAGAATTAAAAAATCTCTTAAAATATTGCAAAGAAAACAATGAAAAATTAACAATAATAGGGAATGGAACTAATTTGCTAATATCTGATGAAGGAATAAGAGGAATAGTTGCAAAAATAGAAATGAAAGAAATTAAAATAAGTCAGATAAATGATGAAAATTATGAAATTAAATTAGATAGTGGCGTAGTACTTGGATTTTTAGCACAGAAACTATTGAAAGAAGAAATACAAGGATTTGAAGAATTATCTGGAATTCCAGGAACAATTGGCGGAGCAATTGTAATGAATGCAGGAGCACATGGAAAAGAAATAAAAGATATTGTACTAGATGTAACTGCAATTGATTATGAAGGAAATATACATACATTTACAAATGAGCAATGTGAATTTAGCTATAGACATAGTAAATTTTCAGAAAGCAAATATATAATTTTAGAAGCAAGGCTATTGCTAAAAAAAGGAAATATAATTGAAATTAAAGAAAAAATGAATGAATATGCTAAATATAGGAGAGAAAAACAGCCAATTGAATACCCTAGTGCAGGAAGTACATTTAAACGTGGAGAGGATTTTATTACTGCAAAACTAATTGATGAAGCAGGACTAAAAGGATATTCAATAGGAGGGGCAAAAGTTTCAGAAAAACATGCAGGATTTATAATAAATACAGGAAATGCAACTTCAAAAGATATACTGGATTTGGTAAAATATGTAAAAGAAGAAGTTTATAAAAAATTTAAAAAGAATATAGAATTAGAAATAAAATACATATTTTAAAATTTCACAAAAGAAAATTTATAAAAGTAAAGGAGATTAAAAATGAATGGATTTATACAATGGTTTAAATCAAGTAGTAAAATGAAGAGATGGATGTTATTAATACTAGCAGGAATGATATTAATTTGTTTAGGAATAGCTGTAATTATCAGTAAGAAACAAATGTCATTTAAAGCAACATCAATTGTAGTAGTTACATTTGTAATTGGATTTTTAGCAATGGTTGTAGGATTAGTATGCTTAAATAAAAGAACATTAGAAGTATTAATTGAAGCAACAGATGAAAGAATGAATGACAGAAAAAATATAAATGTAAAATCTTTAATATTTGATAAGAAAGTATATCATCAAGGACCTAATATAGTAGTAATTGGAGGAGGAACTGGACTAAATACAGTGCTTACAGGATTGAAAAAATATAGTGATAATGTAACAGCAATAGTTACAATATCTGACTATGGAGAAGCTAAATCACAATCAAGAAGCGAACTACAAACAATGCCACTTGGAGATGTTAAAGATAGTATTATTTCATTAGCAAATACAGAAAAACAAATCAACCAATTATTTAATTATAAATTTACTGAAGGAAGACTAAAAGATTTAAGCTTTTTAGACATTTATTTTACTGCTATGAAAAATGTAAATAAAGATTTTACAGAATCTATTATAAAAAGTAATGAAATATTAAATATAACTGGAAAGATAATTCCAGTTTCAACAGATGAGATGAATATTACAGCAGAGCTTGATAATGGTTATGTAGTAAAAGAAAAATCAAAAATACCAGAAATGGTTTATGAAAAGGTAACTAAAATAAATAGAATATATTTAAATCCAAGTAATTGTAAGCCAGCACTAGGAGTTATTGAAGCAATAAAAGAAGCGGATTGTGTTGTTATAGGTCCTGGAAGTCTTTATACAAATGTAATACCAAATCTTTTAGTAAATGGTGTAGCCAAAGCAATTAAAGAATCAACTGCTCTTAAAGTATATATTAGTAATATTATGACAGAGCCTGGGCAAACAGATGAATATGGAGTTTCAGACCACATTAATGCAATTATTGAACATTGTGGAAAAGGAATTATAGACTATTGCATTTATGATACTGGAGAGATTATACCAGAATTTATAAAAAGGTACAATTTAGAAGGGCAAGACTTAGTTGAACCAGATGTAGACAAAATCAAAGGAATTACATTTTTACAAAGAAATTTATCAATGATTTCTAATACATGTATTAGACATGACCCAGAATTAGTAGCAGAAGCCATTATTGAATTAATTTGTGATGACTTAAAATATCAAGATAAACAAAATGACCCACAATATGTAATGTTAAATAATAAGCTAAGAGAAGATAAGAGGATTAACAAAATTAAAAAGAAGATGGAAAAAGAAGCAATAGCAGCAAGAGAAGAAGACAAATATACAAAAGGAAATAGTAAGTTTGCAGATAAATATAGTGATAGAATTAAGTCTATAAAAAAATCAGATGAAATGATAAAATTAAAAGAAAAAAGTCTTAAAACAGGAGACTTTAATGAAATAATACATGAAGTGCTAGATAAATATATAGATACTACAATTGATAATGAAACTGAAAGAGATGAGAAAAATAAAAAAACAGGAAATAGAAGTAAAAGAAAAGCACATATATTTAAAGCAAAAAAAGGAAAAAGAAGTGCACATTAAAAGATAATATTTAAAATAATAAAATACGGAGGAAATTATGGTATTTACTAAAGATAATTTAAAATTAGAAGAAGGATTAAAAAAAGAATGGCTTATAACAAATGGAATTGGTGGTTTTGCAAGTTCTACTATAATAGGAGCAAACACTAGAAAATACCATGGACTTCTAATTGCACCTTTAACACCACCAGCTAGAAGATTTTTAGTACTATCAAAAGTAGATGAAAGCATTAAAATAGGTGATAATAATTATAATTTATATACTAATATAGGAGAAAACTATATATCTCAAGGATATCAATATCAAGTAAGCTTTAATCAAGAAGCTTACCCTACATTTAATTATCAAGTAGAAGGAGTATCAATTACAAAATCTATAGTAATGAAAAAAGGAGAGAATGTTGTTGGAATTAGTTATAAGATTAATAATTTAGATAAAACATCTAAACTTACATTAGCACCAATTGTAAATTTTAGAGATTTTCATACAATGAGTACCGACCATAATTTTGAAGTTAGACAATTGATAAATGGAACAAAAGTAAAATTGATAATAGATGGAAAGTCAGATTTTCCCTTATATATGAATTTATCAGAGGGAAATTATATAAAACATGATAATAATACATTTAAAGATATGTTTTATATAGAAGAAGAAAAAAGAGGTTTTTATCCAAAAGAAAATCATAATGTTCCAGGAGTATTTGAAGTAGAAATAAAACCAAATGAAGAAAAGTACATTTCTTTTGTATTTGGTATGGAAGAGAATATAGAAGAAGTTGATGTAAAAGATATATTGAAAAATGAGGAAAAAAGAATAGAAAAATTAGTACAAAAATCGGAAATACTACAAAAATCTGAAGAACTAAAGTCAAAAGAAATAGAACTTAGAAAAGCACTTGTAAAAGCGGCAGATCAATTTATAGTATTTAGACCATCTTTTGGCTTACATACAATGATAGCAGGATATCCATGGTTTTTAGATTGGGGAAGAGATACACTAATTGCATTTGAAGGGATTCTATTAAAAACAAAGAGATTTGATATTGCAAAAGAAGTATTGCTTACAATGATAAAGGATATCAAATATGGACTAGTTCCAAATGGATATTCTGGATTTGATAATAGACCTTTATATAATAGTGTAGATGCATCACTTTTGTTATTTGAACAAATAAAAAAATATATTAATTATACAGGAGACTATGATTTTGTAAAAGAAAAAATATATGAAAAATTGCAAAAAATCATTGAAAGTTATTGTAAGGGAATAGATGTAGATAATAATAATATTTATTTAGATAAAGACTTTTTAATATCATCTGGAACAGAAAATACTCAAAATACTTGGATGGATGCGAAATATGGAGATATGCCAGCAACTCCTAGAAATGGTAAAGCAGTTGAAATTAATAGTTTATGGTATAATAGTCTTATGATTATGGCAGATTTAACAAAGAAAATAGGAAATTCATCAGATGTGGAACAATATAGGAATTTAGCCAAAAAGTGTAAGAAAAGTTTTAACAAAGAATTTTATAATACAAAAAGAAAATGTTTATATGATGTTATTGGCGATAATAAAATAAGACCAAATCAATTATTTAGTTTGAGTTTGACTTATCCTGTTATAGATGCTAATTCAGAAATAGCAAATGAAATTATAAATGTGGTAGAAAAGAAACTATTAAATCAATATGGATTAAAATCATTAGCAAAAGGAGAAAAAAATTATATAGAAATATATGAAGGAAATAGTTTTAAAAGAGATATGAGTTATCATCAAGGTATTACATGGACTTGGTTATTAGGCTTATATTATGATGCTTTAAGAAATATGATAAAAGTAGAAAGAAGAAAAACATATAAAATTAAATTAGAAGAAAAATTAAAAAAATTTCAAGAAAAGACAAGAAAAACATTTGAAAAGGAAATTTTTGAAAGAGGTTGTATAGGTAGCATTGCTGAAATTTATGATTCAGTAAGACCTTATGAGCCAAAAGGAACTATAGCTCAAGCTTGGAGCGTATCAGAAATTATTAGAATATTAACAGATTAAAAAGAAGAACAAATTTAATGATATGAGTTTATATAGTAAAAAAGGAGGGTGAAAGATGTCAATTGAAGACTTCGAAAAAGAATTGAAAAAAGGAAATTTGCAATCTATTTACCTTCTATATGGTGAAGAACTATTTTTATTAGAGAGTTGCTTAAAGAAAATAAGAAATCTATTTGGAGAATGTGTAAAAGGAATAAATTATATAATAATTGATGAACAAAATATTTCAAACATTATTTCAGATATTGAAACTCCTAGTTTTGGATATGAAAAAAAGTTAATTATTGCAAAAAATACAGGGTTATTTAAAAAAGAAGGAAAAAAGAAATGTGGAGATTTATCAAAATTAAAAGATAAGCTAATAGAATATATAAAAGAAAACGAAAATCTTTTAAAGGAAACTATTGTATTAGTATTTGTTGAGGATGAAGTTGATGAAAAGTCAGAACTTTTAAAACTGATAAATAAAAATGGAATTTTATGTAAGTTCGATTTTCAAAAACCTATACAAATAGAAAAAAGAATTAAATCTATTTGTAATAGTTATAAAGTCCAAATTGATGCTAGTAGTATAATGTATTTTATAGAATGTTGTGGAACTAATATGCAAGACTTGATTAATGAAATTCGCAAACTAATTGAGTATGTTGGAGAAGGCGGAACAATAAAGAAACAAGATATTGATTTATTAACAATAAAAAAATTAGAAAGCGTTATATTTGAGTTAACAGATAATTTAGGAAAAAGAGATATTAAACAAGCAATACAAGTATTACAAAACATGTATACAAAAGAGCCATTATCAAAAATTATAGTTACATTATATAAGCATTTTAAGAATTTATACTTAACTAAGATAGCATTAAATATGAATAAAGATTTAGTTAGAGCTTTAAATTTAGCTCCAAATAAAACATTTTTAACAAGCAAGTATAAAATGCAAGCGAAATATTTTAAAGAAGGTGAGTTAAGAGAAATTTTACAGGAACTTTGCGATTTGGATTATGAGAATAAAAGTGGAAAAATAGATTTACAAGTAGGATTAGAAACTGTTATTTGTAGATATTGTTCATAAGTATGAATAAAAAAAGAATAAATTGCCAAAATAATATAAATATTAAATCATGTTATAATTTAACATGATTCAAAATTTATAAATAGGGGATTTATTATGAAAAATAAGAAAATGTTTATTAGAATAATTATAGCGATTATTATTTTTTTAACTACAATAGCAACAGTTATATTAATTTATAAAAATAAAAGCTATACAATTGAAACTTTGTCTAAATATGGTTCAAGAGGTTCAGAAGTTACTCAAATTCAAACTAAACTGAAAAGATGGGGATATTATAATGGAAATATAGATGGAATATATGGAACACAGACTTTAAATGCTGTTAAATATTTTCAAAGAAAAAATGGATTAACAGTTGATGGTATTGCAGGTCCTGCAACTTTAAGAGCAATGGGAATTATGACATCTTCTTCTAGTAATGGTTCTTCAAGTAATAATAACAATCTGAATTTATTGGCTAAATTGATTTATGCAGAGGCAAGAGGTGAACCATATACTGGTCAAGTTGCAGTTGGAGCAGTATGTATGAATCGTGTTAAAAGTAGCTCATTTCCAAATAGTTTATCAGGGGTAATATATCAGTCAGGTGCTTTTGATGCGGTTAGTGATGGACAAATTAACTTAACACCAGATTCAACAGCAAAAAAGGCGGCACAAGATGCTCTAAATGGATGGGATCCAAGTTATGGTGCAATTTATTATTTTAACCCATCAACAGCTACTAATAAATGGATTTGGTCAAGACCTATGACAATTACTATTGGAAGGCATAGATTTTGTAAGTAAAATAATAAAGCATTGTTTGTTTTTAAAGAAACAATGTTTTTTTATTGCAAAAAGAATAGTAATATGATAATATGTAAAAAAAATATAAGCCAATATAACTCAGTTGGTAGATGCTGAGGTTGTTAGAGCAAAGCGAGTTACAACATCAGTATGCGAAACGAAGTGTAGCTGCTTGCGACAGTCAAGAAATAAAAATTAAATATGTAGAGTAAAAAAAGATTATATGCCAATATAGCTC
>JAAWEA010000040.1 GCA_022794055.1 Clostridia bacterium | reverse complement strand
ATATAAAAAACTGACAATATAAGTAATTTAATATTCTATTCTTTATTATTTTTTGCCTTATACAAAAATTTAAGATTTGCATAAGACTTTTAATAACTTAACTAAAATTTTTATATTATGTAATAATATTATTTATTTTGCTAATACTAAAAACAAATTTATAAAATTTTTTGTTTGAGGTGCTATATGTCTGAAGAAAAAAAATCAAATATAAAAAGTAATTCTAATACTAAAAAGTCTTACTTAAATACTGCTAACTACTTAACTTTTTTAAATCATGTTGAACACTCTGATTTATATAATCAATTATCTGATAAATATATTAAAAACGAAATTGAATTTTCTGAAATTGAATATACTATAAAAAATTATTATCATAGTCTACATGACATAAACTCTAATATTAAAAAACAGCGAGAATGTGATCTTATATGTTTTAGAATAGCATATTTATTAGAAAATAAAAGTTTTGTTTTAAACCCGATTGTTTTTAAAAACATTCATAAATTTATATATAAAGATATATTTGAGTTTTGTGGAAATTATCGAGAATATAATATAAGTCAAAAAGAAAGCTTATCGAATCACTATCCTATAAATTTTATTGACTCAAAAGATATATCAAAATCTCTTATATATATTTTTAATAGAGAATTATCTTATGATTACAGTTCTTCAAATCAAGATGATATGGTTAAAAATTTTGCTCAGTTTTTTTCTGATATATGGGAAATTCATCCTTTTTTAGAAGGTAATACCTGTTCTAGTACTGTTTTTATTATAAAATATTTAACATATCTTGGCTTTAATTTGAATTTTTCTGCCTTTGAAGATAATGGCACTCTTTGTAAAAATGGATTAATTAAAAGTATTTATAACAATTTTCCTATGGATATATATGCAAATTTTGATTTACTAATTTCATTCTTTAATATCTTGTTGAATTTTTCTACTCTCAATCTAACTAAAAATGGTACTGATACTAATCATCCTAAACTAAGTGTAAAAATCCAAAAATAAATTCAATATATTAAAAAGGGAGATATGATGAACTATACTTTTTGTGGTATAGCTCATAAAAACTCCTTTTTTATGTTTTTTATGTTTTTTATGTTTTTTTATGCTTTTTTATGATATAATAATGTTATATTTATATAAAATAAGATTGGAGAATAAATTTAGTGAAATACAATAATGAACTAATAAATATATTTGATTTTGATGGAACATTAACCAATGAAACATGGCCAAAATTTTGGGTATGGGTTAAGAAATTTGGATATAATGGTGAAAAAAGAAATGATAACTTAGAAAATGCACTTGCTGAATATAGAAAAAATCATATAGGTAATTCCCTTGAAACTTTTTTTGCTTTTTTTCATGATTTACTTGTAAATAATAATGAACTTCTTACATATCAAGAGTTGATGGAGGGTGAAAAATATATTAAATATAATCCTGGATTCTACGATTTTATTCAAACTTCTCATTCCAAAAATTACATTGTTTCTGGTGGATTAACAGAGTTTTTAAAAAATCTTAAAATAGCAAATTTTTTTGATGGAATCTATGGTACAACTGTTCAGCATAATGTGAATGGACTAATTTCTGGCATTGGTGAAATAATGACAGATGATAAAAAAATATTAGCAATTCAAGATATATTAAAAAATAATGGTATAGAAGATAATAATTGTCATAATGTAAATTATATAGGTGATGGTTACTCTGATTCTATAGCAATGACATTTGTACATAATAATGGTGGAAAAGCAATTTTTGTTCATCAACCTAATGAAAATGATGAATTATGTGATTATAATAATAAAATTTATAAAACTTTAAATAAAGATGGAATTATTGATTTTTGTTGTGTTGCAGATTATACAACAAATAGCATACTTTTCAATCTTCTAAATAGATAAAATAAAAATTAAAATTGCTTAGGAGGAAAGTTTCGCCTCCTAATTTATTTTAATTCAAAAATTTTAGTTAAACCTTTTTTATTAAAAAGCTATATCGAATTTATAATTTTCTCTAATCTTTTATATTTAGGTTCATATTTTTCAATTATTTTTATAAAGCCTTTAGAATGTGTTTTATATTTTAAATGACAATATTGATGTAAAACTACATAATCTATAACATTTCTTTCATATTTTACTACTTCTGGACTAATTGTTATTTTTCTTTCTTCACATTTTCCCAATTTATTTCTTAGTTTTTTTATATCATAATCTTCTGGTGCAAATCCTAGTAATATTCTTGTCTTTTCCATTGCTCTTTCCACTTCTACTTTAGCTATCTGTTCATACATTTTTTCTATAGCTAAATCTAATATTTTTTCATTATCTGTTCTTTTATATTTATTAGGTAGTGATATCTTAATAGCTTTTTCTTCCACATCTAATTCAGCACATTCTATATTTTTATAAATTATATTAACTTTATAATCTATTCCTAATATCGGTACTGGATCTCTTTCAAGTACATTTTCTATAGTTATTTTTAAATTAATCTTTTTAGTCATTATTTTCATTCTACTATCACTCCCTACAAATTTAAGTTTTACGAAATATTGTTCGTTTATTGTAGTTATTTTACATTTTATTTTTGTATTTGTCAATAGCTTTCTTGAAGTTTTTTAAAATTTTTGTTCGTATTTAAAAAATAATTCTAGCTATATCATATTAATATTTTATTGACAAAAAACAATAGGTAAATCCTAAATATGCTTTAGTCCATAAATACTAATATAATACAGCTAGAATTTAATTTTTATTTTTTATTTGCTCATAGCCTCTTCTATTGCTACTGCAACAGCAACTGAAGCTCCTACCATTGGATTATTTCCCATACCGATTAATCCCATCATTTCAACATGTGCTGGTACCGAAGAACTTCCTGCAAATTGCGCATCTGAGTGCATTCTTCCCATTGTATCTGTCATTCCATAAGATGCTGGTCCAGCTGCCATATTATCTGGATGTAATGTTCTTCCTGTTCCACCACCTGAAGCTACTGAGAAATATTTTCTTCCAGCTTCAATTCTTTCTTTTTTATATGTTCCTGCTACTGGATGTTGGAATCTTGTAGGATTTGTAGAATTTCCTGTAATAGATACATCTACATCTTCATTCCACATAATTGCTACACCTTCTCTAACATCATTTGCTCCATAGCATCTTACTAAACTTCTTTCTCCTTCTGAATATTTAATTTCTTCAACAATATTTACTTTTCCTGTAAAGAAATCAAAGTCTGTTTTTACATAAGTAAATCCATTAATTCTTGAAATAACTTGTGCTGCATCTTTTCCAAGTCCATTTAATATTACTCTTAATGGTTCTTTTCTAACTTTATTTGCTGATTTTGCTATACCAATAGCTCCTTCAGCAGCAGCAAAACTTTCATGTCCTGCTAAAAATGCAAAACATTTTGTATCTTCAGATAATAACATTGATGCTAAATTTCCATGTCCTAAACCTACTTTTCTATCATCTGCAACTGACCCTGGAATACAAAATGCTTGTAGTCCTTCTCCAATTGCTTTTGCTGCTTCTGCTGCTTTTATACAACCTTTTTTTATTGCAATTGCAGCACCTAGAGTATAAGCCCAAGCTGCATTTTCAAAACAAATTGGTTGAATTCCTTTAACTATTTCATAAGGATTAAAACCTTTATCTTCACATATTTTTAATGCTTCTTCAAAATCTTTTATACCATATTTCTCCATTATTGGTTTTATTTGGTCTATTCTTCTTTCATAACTTTCAAATGTTACTGCCATCTATTTTTCCTCCTTTAATATTACTTCTAAATTGCTTATAATATCATTTATATCTTCATAAGGAATAATTTTTAATCTTTTATTTCCTCTTAACATAGTAGAAATTTTAGGAACTACAGTTTTATCATAAATTCCTATTATTTTTTTATTTAGCTTATCTGCATATCCTATTTCATATCCTACTCCTAATGATGTTACTGTTAATTCAGCAAAAATTAAGTCTGCCTCATTTAATTCTTTTTCTAAATTTTCAAATATTTCGTTATCTGATTTTTCTTCTTCATCAATCAAAACATTTTCATCTGCTACTTCAGCATCTAAAACTTCCCCATATTTTTGTAATTCTTCCACTAATTTTTTATATGTTTTTAATTTTTGTCTTCCCCCATATATTGAACCTGAAAAATATATTTTCATAATTTTCTCCTTTTAATTTCTAAAATTGATTAAAATTAGTAAGATGTATATTTTTATAAAAACATGCAGATTGCTGATTTTAATCGATTTTATTCTAAAACGAAGCAAAAGTGCTATATTGCTAGGAAAGCAAATAAAAATTTTTGAGATAGTACATCTGTACATCGAAAAAATTTTTATGAAGCTTGACGCCGCAAGATAGTGCTTTTCATTCGTTTTTATTCTTCTCTAGGATCAATTCTCTTAACAGCCTCATTAAATCTTCCATAAGTACCAGAAGCTTTTTCAATCGCTTCTTGTGGATTTATACCTTTTTTAATATTATCCATCATCTTTCCTAGATGGACATATTTGTAACCAATAATTTGGTCATCTTTATCTAAACCTAATTCTACTATGTAACCTTCTGCTAAATTTAAGTATCTAGGACCTTTTAATTTACTTGAATAAATTGTTCCAACTTGGCTTGTATGTCCTTTTCCTAAATCTTCAAGTCCAGCCCCCACTGGAAGTCCTCCTTCAGAAAAAGCTGTTTGTGTTCTTCCATATACTATTTGTAAGAATAATTCTCTCATAGCAGTATTTATAGCATCACAAACCAAGTCTGTATTTAATGCTTCTAATATTGTTTTTCCTGTTAAAATTTCTCCTGCCATCGCAGCTGAATGTGTCATTCCTGAGCATCCAATTGTCTCAACTAATGCTTCTTGAATAACACCTTCTTTTACATTTAATGTTAATTTACATGCTCCTTGTTGAGGTGCACACCAGCCAATTCCATGTGTTAATCCTGATATATCTTTTATATCTTTAGCTTTGACCCATTTTCCTTCTTCTGGAATTGGTGCTGGTCCATGGTCTACTCCTTTTGCAACTGTACACATTCCTTCTAATTCTTTTGAATAAATCATTTTCTTTGCTCCTTTCAATACTTTATTTTTTATTATATATTTTTTAGAATTACTTCTAAAATTAAAACCAATTTTTTAATTATTGCTTTATTTTATCATTATTTTCAATTAAACTAATAATTTGATTTCTTGCTTTTTCACTTTTAGTTGCTATATATTCTATATTCTGATCACTTTCATAAGTTTCTGTATCATAATCAACAATATTTTTAATATCTTTAATATAAATTCCTGCTTCATATTCTTCTTTTCTCAAAATAATTTTTTCCCCTAACAAATAACTTTGCAATATTTGTCTTTCTTCTTTATTTAATTGATTTTCGCTAATTCCCAAATTATTATATCTCCATATTATATGTCTTTCATAACTTGAAAATTTTGATTTATTTAAGTCCTCAAAATCATACTCAACTTTAAATCTAATTCCTTCTATTGCTATAGTTAAATTAGTCCAAGTAGAATCTTCGATTTTTTTAAATTCCTCTCTTAATTCTATTATCTTCTTATATAAAATATTTACTAATTTAATATATTCCTGTTCATCTAAATTAAATCTTTGTGGTATTTCATAAACATTAATAGGATTTTTCTTAAAAATCCCCTTTGGAATATAATAAAAAAACAATTCTCCTGTTTTTTGTCCTTCTATTCTATCCATAACAGATGAATATAAATAAACACTATCAAATTTTTCCGGTATCATATAAAATATTCGTCTTTGAATATCTTCATATATCGCTTTTATTTTCTTTGTATGTTTTAACATATTTATCCCTATCCTTTGATTAATAGACTTTGCCCTGTCATTTCTTCTGTTTGTTCTATTCCCATTAAATCAAGCATTGTTGGTGCTAAATCTGCTAATTTTCCATTTTCTTTTAATCTATAGTCTTTGTTTTCTGTTACTAATATAATTGGTACAGGATTTGTTGTATGCGCTGTATGTGCTTCTCCTGTCTTATAATCTATCATTTGTTCTGCATTTCCATGGTCTGCTGTGATAATTAAATTTCCCTTTTTTTCTTCTATAATTTTAACAACTTTTCCAACACATTCATCAACTGTTTCTACTGCTTTAATAGCAGCTTCTAAACTCCCTGTATGTCCTACCATATCTGTATTTGCATAATTTAAAATAACTACATCATATTTATCATTTTCTAATGCTTCACATACTTTATCTGTTACTTCATAAGCACTCATCTCTGGTTGCATATCATAAGTTTCTACTTTTGGTGATGGAACTAATATTCTTTCTTCTCCCTCATATTGTTTTTCTTCTCCACCATTAAAGAAAAATGTTACATGTGCATATTTTTCTGTTTCTGCAATTCTTAATTGTGTCCTCCCAGATTTACTAACAACTTCACCAAATGTATTTTTTAATGGTTCTTTTTTGAATGCTATTTGTACACCTGGCATTGTGTCATCATAATTTGTAAAACATACATAATATGTTTTTATTTTGTTTGTTTCAAACCCATCAAATTGTGGATCTACAATTGCTCTTGTTATTTCTCTTGCTCTATCAGGTCTAAAATTGAAGAAAATTACTGAATCATTCTCTTCTATTTTTGCAATTGGTTCTGTTCCATTACAAATTACAGTTGGTTCTACAAATTCATCAAATACTTCTTTTTGATAAGAATCTTCAATTGCTTTTATTGCATCTCCAGCTTTATTTCCTTCTCCATTTACTAAAGCATCATAACATTTTTTTACTCTTTCCCATCTTTTATCACGATCCATACTGTAAAATCTTCCTGAAAGTGTTGCTATTTTCCCTATATTTTTTTCTTTCATTTTTGCTTGCAACTCTGCTATATAATTTTCAGCAGATAATGGTGGTGTATCTCTTCCATCTAAGAAGCAATGTACATATACGTCTTCAAAATCTCTTCTTTTTGCCATCTCCAATAAGCCATATAAATGTCTTATATGACTGTGTACTCCTCCATCTGAAACTAATCCTAAAATGTGTAATTTAGAATTATTTTTCTTACAATTTTCTATTGCTGCAATAAATTCTGGTATGCTAAAAAAGTCTCCATCTTCTATAGATTTAGTTATTCTTGTTAATTCTTGGTATACTATTCTTCCTGCTCCAATATTTGTATGCCCTACTTCTGAGTTTCCCATTTGTCCTTCTGGTAATCCTACATATTCTCCACTTGTATATATATCTGTATGAGGATATTTTTTCATTAGCTTATCAATATTAGGTGTTTTAGCTAATTGTATTGCGTTTCCATCTTTGTTAGGATTGTCTCCAAATCCATCTAATATCATTAGCATTGTTACCTTGTCTTTCATTACTTTAATCATCCTTCCTAAGGCAAATATTCTACCTTCTTTTGGCTATTTATTATAGTTTACAATTTTTGCAAACTCTTCTGGTTTTAGGCTTGCTCCGCCAACTAATCCTCCATCAATATCTGACATTTCAAATAGTTCTCTTGCATTTGCCCCTTTTACACTTCCTCCATACTGAATTATAACTCTCTGTGCCACGTTTTGTCCATAGTTTTCACTAATTTTACTACGGATTGCCTTGATGCTATTATTGGCATCATCTGATGTTGCTGTTTTTCCAGTTCCAATTGCCCATATTGGTTCATAAGCTATAATAGTATTTTCAACTTGTTCATTAGTTAGGCCCTGTAACGCTAGTTCTGTCTGTTTTGTAATAATTTCTTCTGTTTTTCCTTCTTCCCTTTGCTCTAATGTTTCACCAACACATACAATTGGTCTTAATTCATTTTCAAAGGCTTTTTTTATCTTTTTATTAACAGTTTCATCTGTTTCATTAAAATATTGTCTTCTTTCAGAATGTCCTATAATAACATATTCTACTCCTATTGATTTAAGCATTTTTCCTGAAATTTCACCTGTATATGCTCCTGTATCTTCAAAGTGCATATTTTGTGCTCCAATTTTAATATTTGTTCCTTGTGCTGTTAATAATCCATAAAATAAATCTGTATATGGCATACAAAGTATAATTTCATTGTTACTTTCTTTTACAAGTGGTGAAAACTCCTCTATAAATTGAATCGCTTCATTTGGAAGCATATTCATCTTCCAGTTTCCTGCAATTACTTTTTTACGCATATAAACTTCCCCTTTCTATTATATATTTATAAAAATTTGCTATAAATAGTTCTAAGAAATATCCATTTGATTGTCATCTATTTTTTGTTCTTCTAATTCTTCTTGTTGTTGGATAGCTTTTTGCTCTATTTGATTATGACTAATTTTTATTTTATATTTATCTAATTTATTTTCCATACAAATCTTTTTTGTTTTTTCTTCCTTGCTTCTTTTTTTTATAATTCTTCCTTTAATATCTTGTATAGTTTTTTCTATCGTCCAACTTAATAATCCTAAAAACAAAGTAGGTAATTCTTTTGTTTCTAAATCTATTTCATCCAATCTTCTCATAAAATCATCTAAATGTATACCTACAATTTTCTCATCTTCCATATCAGAATTATCTATTTTTAAATTATACATTTCAATAAATTCTTTTGCAGTTGCACTATCTATCTTACTAGAAATACCTATTACCTTTTGATAAATTTTATCTATAACTTCATACATTTCTTTGGTAATTTCTCTATTTCTAATGATATCTGGTAAACATCCTCCATTTTTATCAGAATATGAATAACAACTTATAGCTACAATAGGATTTTTATTTTTTATATTGAAAACCCTTAACATATTTTTTATGATATCATCATGAGTTACATCTTTTTCCATTTTTCTATAACTAATTGCTACTTGTTTGGGAGTAATAATTATTACTCCCATTTCATGATTTGTTTGAAAAAAATTATTAAATGTAAAATTATTAGTCATATAATTTATAGTTTTATTGTTATATCTTAATTGATTAAATCTTTTCATATATTAGCCTTTCTACCCTTCTTAAATATTATGAATCTAAAAGACATTCAATTCCTGGTAATTTTTTACCTTCTAAAAATTCTAATGATGCTCCTCCACCTGTTGAAATATGTGTCATTTTATCTGATAATCCTGCTTTTTCTACTGCTGCTCCAGAGTCCCCTCCTCCTATTATTGTTGTCGCATCTAATTCAGCTAAAACTTTTGCTATTTCATTTGTGCCAATAGCAAATTGGTCAAATTCAAATAATCCTAATGGTCCATTCCAAATTACTGTTTTTGCATTTCTTAATTCTTCTGCAAACATTTCTATTGTTTTTTGTCCTATGTCAAATCCTTCCCATTCATCTGGTATTTCTGTCCATCCTACTGTTTTACTTTCTGTATCTGGTTTAAATTCTTTTCCTATTTTTGTATCTATTGGTAATAATAATTTAACGCCTCTTTCTTTTGCTTTTTCCATAGCTTTTATTGCTAAGTCTACCTTGTCTATTTCACATATTGAATTTCCTACATTATATCCTTGTGCCTTAAAGAATGTATATGCCATTCCTCCACCTATCATTAATGTATTTACTTTTTCTAATAAACTATCTATTACTCCTATTTTATCTGATACTTTTGCTCCTCCAAGTATTGCCATAAATGGTCTTTCTGGATTATTTATAGCATTTCCTAAAACTTTTAATTCTTTTTCTATTAAAAATCCTGCTACTCCTGGTAAATAATCTGCAATACCTGTTGTTGAAGCATGTGCTCTGTGTGCTGTTCCAAATGCGTCATTTACAAATACTTCTGCCATAGATGCTAATTGTTTTGCAAATTCTGACTCATTATCTGTTTCTTCTTTATGAAATCTTACATTTTCAAGAAGCATTATTTGACCTTCTTGTAAATTTTCTGCTTTTACTTTTGCATCTTGTCCAATTACATCTGATGCCATTATTACTTCTTTTCCTAATATTTTTGATAATTCTTTTGCTACTGGTTTTAATGAAAATTCTGGTTTTACTTCTCCTTTTGGCCTTCCTAAATGTGATGCTAAAATAATTTTACAGTTTTGCTCTAATAAGTATTTTATTGTTGGGATTGCTGCTACTATTCTTGTGTTATCTGTAATGTTTTGTTCTTTGTCCATTGGTACATTGAAATCACATCTTACAAATACTTTTTTTCCTTTTAAATCAATGTCTTTTACTGTTTTTTTATTCATTTTTATTCCTCCTAAAAAATAAATTTTTGTTATACTCTTTATAGTATTTACCTATTTTCTTAAGCAATACCATTTTATACTAAAAAAGAATACTTTTCAAGTATTCTTTTTAATTTCTTATTACTTTAATTATCTATAAAACAATATTAATATCAAATTTAATAAACTTTCCTAACAATAAAAATGAGGGGGAAATGATTCTATCCCCCCATCATACCCTTTAGTGTGCTCTTGCATTAGCCAATATAATAAGATTGTTCAGTATTAGCCGTTCGGATGGCTGTAGGCTTGCTACCATTATTCCATTTTCCTCTTGCTCTTTGTTAAGCGTCTTAGCAATATAGGTTAAAGTACTGGCATGCGTGTGATTGCCGTTAAATCCCTCCTCCCAGTATACTGCTGCATCTTTTAATTGCGTCCGAACTTCTGTTATTGTCATTGTCTCTACCTCCTAGGTATTTAAAATTTGTTAATATAATTATATCATAAAATCAACATAAAATCAATATATTATAAATATATTATAAATATCCATTTTTTAGTAAATCTCAAGCTCAATAATATACTATCTATCACCGAATTGTATATTTCATTATCCAATATCCTGTTAACTCTTGTCCATTAAATGTAAAGGCCTCTGGTATTTGATATCCACTTTCTACCTCTGTTGTTGTACCTTCTAAAAATCTTACTTCCGTTCTTCCTACATTTGCCTGTTGATATTGGCTACTTTCTATCTTAAATTCGTATCTT
>JAAWEA010000004.1 GCA_022794055.1 Clostridia bacterium | reverse complement strand
CATATAAAAGGAGTAAATTATATATTAGAAATATTAGGGAAAAACTCAGCTAATATGTTTTTAATACATACATTTATTTATTCATATTTCTTTATGGGATTTATATTAAAATTCAAGTACTTAGTAATAATGTATTTGGTACTAATAGTAATAAGCTTATCAGTTTCTATAATAATAGAGCTAAGCAAAAAAAGTATTAAAAAATTATATAGAATGAGTAAAAATCGATTATTATTAAAAGGAGAACAATGTTGAAAATAAATAAATTTGTATTGTTACACTTATTATTATTTTTATTTTCATTTTGTGCAGTATTTTCAAAATTAGCGGCTCAAAATCAATTTTTATCATTAAAATTTGTTATATTATATGGTATATCAATTTTAATATTAGGAATATATGCCATTCTTTGGCAACAAATACTAAAAAAATTTGACCTAACAACAGCATTTTTTAATAAAGCAGTTGTTGTAATTTGGGGAATGATTTGGGGAGCAATATTTTTTAAAGAACAAATAACTATAAAAATGATAATTGGGGTAATAATTGTTTTAATTGGAGTAAGTTTGGTGGTGAAGGCAGATGAATAATGTATTAATGTTTTCAGGAATTTATATTTTAGGAGTATTTGTTTCATCTATAGCTCAAATATTATTAAAAAAATCAGCAAATATTGAAAGAGAAAATAAATTAAAAGAATATCTTAATTTTAAAACAATATTTGCTTATGGAATATTTTTTGGAGCTACACTATGTACATTATTCGCATATAAATTTATTCCTTTAACTATGGGAACGATTTTAGAAACAACAGGATATATATTTGTAACAATATTAAGTTACTTTCTACTTAAAGAGAAAATTACAAAGAAGAAATTAATAGGATTAGTAATTATAATAATTGGTGTATTAATTTTTTCGATATGATTAAAAGGAGATTGCAAATGGAAGAAACAAAATCAAAACATAAATTAAATATTAAAATGATTGTCAGAATAATATTTATATTGTATATATTTATATTATGTACTACATTAGCACTTAATATGAGATATAATGGTGCACCAGATGAAGCAATGAAATATGATGTATGTAAGTATTTATATATGAATAGAACTTTACCTCATGGAGGAGATCCTGCAGTAAGAGAAGTGAATTGGGGAACTTCTTATGCTTTTCTCCCAATACTTTCTTATATATTTTCTACAATATTTATGATTATTACAGCACAATTTACAAGTAATGGAACATTAATATTTATATCTACAAGATTTGTAAGTGTACTTTTTATGTGTGGATATGCTTTTATTAATATTAAAATAGCAAAAAAACTATTCAATGGAATATATAGATGGTTATATGTTGCATTTGTAACTTTATTACCACAAGTTATATTTTTAGGTTCATATCTTAATAATGATTCTTTTGCATTATTTTCAACTTCAGTTATAGTATATGCTTGGATTTTAGGAATGGAAACAAATTGGAATTGGAAGTCATGCATAATATTAGCATTAGGTATTGGGGCCTGTGCCCTTTCATATTATAATGCTTATGGTTTTATTCTTTGTAGTGTTATTTTGTATTTGGCAAGTAACTTTATAAAAAAGATAGATATAAAAACATTTTTTAAAAAAGGATGCACAATAGCTTTAATAGCATTTATAATTGCAGGTTGGTGGTTTATTAGAAGCTTTATATTATATGATGGAGATATTTTTGCATTAAAAACAATTAAAGAATATGGAGAAACTTATGCAATTGATTGGTTAAAACCATCTAATAGGGCAACACCAAATAATTTAAAAATGTCACTTGGAGTAATGTTATTTGAAAGAGGATGGATAAAAAGTACTATAAAAAGTTTTATAGGAGTATTTGGCAATATGACAATATATATGAAGCCTATTTTTTATAATATATATAAAGTAATATTTATAACTGGTTTCAGTGGTGTAATTTTAAACATAATTATTAAAAGTGTTAATAATATTACAAAAAGAATTAAACATACAAATAAAGAACTAACAAAAGAAGAAAAAAGAATTGTTAAAGAAAAATTACTATTTAATATAATGATGATTATTTGTATAATAATACCAATATCGCTAAGTATATATAATTCTTATTTTAGTGATTATCAACCACAAGGAAGATACATAATGCCAATGATTATTCCATTTATGTATTTTATTGTAATTGGAATACAAAAAATATTTGATACAATATTTAAAAAATTTATAAAAAAAGAAATTATAAAAAATATTATATTAGGATTAGTTATAATTGCTTGGTCAATAATGCCAATATATGCTTTTTTTACATATATAAAACCCAATATAAATTTATAAAAATATATTATAAAAAATACAGTTATTAGGAGAGTAAAAAATGAAAAGAAGTAAAAAAATAATACTTACACTAATATTAATATTAGCAATAGTATTACTATGTATTGGAAATTTATATGCAACTAATGAAGGAATACAACAAAAGGTAAATTCAACAGTACAGTCAACAAATGACATTGGAATTGCATATAATACACACATTGAAAATTTAGGATGGGAACCAGATTTCTCAAAATCAAATGGACAACAATCAGGAACATCTGGGATGAGTTATAGACTAGAAGGAATAAAAATAAAATTACAAAATGCTCCTGGAGTTAGTATTAAATATCAAACACATGTAGAAAATATAGGATGGCAAGAATGGAAACATGATGGAGAAATGTCAGGTACAACTGGATTAAGTTATAGACTAGAAGGAATAAAAATAGAACTCGAAAATACTAATGATTACAGTGTTATGTATCGTGTACATGTACAAGATATAGGATGGCAGCAAGGTTGGGTTGCAGATGGAGAAACGGCAGGAACTTATGGAAGAAGTTTAAGATTAGAGGCAATAGAAATTAAAATAGTTCCTAAAATAGCAAAAGGAAGAATAACTGTAGAAAGTAATATTGAAAGTACATATTATAAAGATACTACAATAAATATATCTGGTTGGAAAATGGCAGATGTTTCAAATACTTTTAGAGCTACTCTTGATGGAAACACAATATCAGGTATTAACTATTTAGAAAGAGCAGATGTTATTCAAAATAATGCTAATTATGGAACAATAGTTGAAAATCCAAAGCCAGGATTTGAAATTTCTATAAATACAGCTGGAATGGCTCAAGGAGAACATACTATATTATTAGAATTATTAAAAAATGATGGTACTATTATAGATAAATATAGTAAAAAAATAGTGATAGATAATGGAATACATATTGAATATTCTGTACATGCTGAAAATATAGGATGGCAAAGTGAAAAAATGGATGGAGAAGTAGCAGGTTCAGTAGGACTAAATCAAAGAATAGAAGCTATAATAATTAATGGAATTAATATGCCAGCAGGTGTTTCAATCCAATATAATGCACATGTAGAAAATATAGGGTGGCAAGGTTGGAAAAATGAGAGTGAATTAGCAGGAACATCAGGAAAAAGCTATAGATTAGAAGCAATAAGAATGAAAATAACAGGTACAGATCAATATTCAATTACATATCGTGCTTATGTTCAAGGATTGGGATGGCAAAATTGGTGTTATGATGGAGAAGCAGCAGGAACATCATTAACAGGAAAGAAATTAGAAGCAATTCAAATAAAAATAGTTCCCAAAATTAATAAAAAAATAGCAACAGTTTGTATAGATGGACCAGCAAAATCTATAACTAATGAAGTCCATGAAATAAAAGGATGGATAATGTCTAGTGTACCTAATGTAACATTAAAATTTTATATTAATGGCTATGAAATTGATTCAAGTACATTACAAAGGGGAACAAGACAAGATGTATTAAATGGTCTAAAAGGATATGGTGATGATCAAACAAATAATCCAAATCCAGGATTTTCACTACCAGTAGACTTTTCGCAATATCCTACAGGACAAGTTTTTATTAATATAAGAGCTTATGATGGAAATGATAAATTAGAAGAAGTAGGTTGTATAACTGTAACAAAAAATAGAATTTATTATGGAACAGGAACTTATGGAATTACAGGACTTAAAGTAGCAGGAGACCCTAGAGGAACTGACTTAAAATATTATCAATATGGTACAGGACCAAATGTATTATTTGCAACATTTGCAATACATGGATATGAAGACTTATGGGCACAAGATGGACTGGAATTAGTACAAATTGCAAATGATTTTTATCAAAGATTAATTTATATGAAAGATGAAAATATAGCAGAGAAATGGACAATTTATATTTTCCCAGGTATAAATATGGATGGATTATATCATGGATACACTAATAATGGACCAGGAAGAACTACTTTATATAGTCAAGCTCCTGGATATATGGGTATAGACTTAAATAGATGCTGGACACCATTTACTCCAATGTCTGGAGATAGAAATTATAATGGGACATCAGCTTTCCAGGCTTATGAAGCACAATATTTAAGGAACTTTTTATTAAATCATAAATCTCAAAATGGTCAAACATTATTAGTAGACTTACATGGTTGGATGGAACAAGTAATAGGAGATCCTACAATATGTTCATATTATTCAGCACAATATCCAGGACTTTACCAAGGTTCTGTTGGCAAATATGGTACAGGATTCTTAATAAATTGGGCAAGAAGTAATTTAGGTTCTTCAACAAGAGAATGTAAATCAGCTTTAATTGAATTACCAGATGGGGTATATGGACATCAAGAAGTACTTAATGCAGGATTTTCAGATAGATATATTAATGCAACATTAAATATGCTAAGATTTATGAATGTTTAAAACAAAAAATGGTTGAAAGATAATTAGACATTAACAATATCAAATGTCAATATTTTTCAACCAAATTTGCATTATATGAAAGGATACAGTAATAATGAAAATAAATAAAAAAACAATAATAATAGTAATAATTATTATAATGATACTAGCAAGTGTAAGTTTAATCTGTATATTAACAAATAAGAAAAATAATCAAAATAATATATTAATTGTTGAAGATGAATATATACAGATTAATAGAAATGAGATATCTTATCAAGATAATATAACAATAGATGAATTAAAAGATTCAGTAGGATTAAAGGGAAATACAGATATTTATGAAATTAAAGAAGAATTTGATGGTAGAAAAACATTAGTAGTAAAAGCAGATTTAAAATATAAAGTCGCTTTTGCTGGGATGATAAAAAAAGAAAAACCAAGATTAGATGAATTACAAAGTATTATAGATACTAATATGCCAACAGAAAATGGAATATGGGTTGAAGAAAATACTAGAAAAAAATTATTAGAAATCTTAAATGGTAATAAGTTCAATTCTAAATATTCTATTAATAATGAGGGATATTTACAAATAGAAGAGAAAAATAAACAAAATGATTTAGATAAAAAGCTAGAAAGAATTATTAAAGGAAATAAACAATATATATTAGATATATCAAGTTTATGTTATATTGTTGATGATGTAACAGGTGAAATAATAGATTATAATTTTGAGGATATAGATAGGTATCAAATGTACGAATATTTTTATAATAATGATAAGGTAATAGTATTTATTTCTCAAAATACAAGAGGTATTTATTCTGATGAAGAAATAATAGAAAGTGTTATAGAAGTGGTTAATAGGGACATCCTTTTTTGACCACTTTTTAATTATTGACAAAAAGCACTTTTAAAGATAAAATATAAAAAGATTTTTATGCGAAAATGGAGTGAATAAATGGAATTTATAAAATTAACAATAAAGAATAGAAAACTCATAAGTCAATTAGGAAAAAATGATTTTAAAAACAGATTTGCAAATACAAGTTTAGGAGCAATATGGGGATTTTTACAACCATTTATATTTATGCTTACTTATGCAATTGTATTTCAATTTATATTAAAAACTGGAAGTAGTGGAGAATATCCTTATTTAGTATGGTTTTTTCCAGGAATGGCAATGTGGCAATGGCTAAATGATAGTATTATTTCAGCAAGTAATTCTATAATAGCCTACAGTTATTTAGTAAAAAAAGTAGTATTTCCTGTTGATACAATACCAATGATTTCTATAGTATCTTCTAGCTTTGTAGGATTATTTTTAGTAATTATTGCAGTTGTAATATGTTCAGTTTTTAAATTTTTTCCAAATGTATTATTACTATTATATGTAATTTTAGCAACATATTGTTTTATTATAGCATTTACTAGATTTACATCAGCAATAACAACAGTTATACCAGATTTTTCTAATTTATTAGGAATATTAATGCAACTATTTTTCTGGTTTACACCAATTATTTGGAATTTATCAATGCTTGAAAATCTTCCTATAGTCCAAAAAATAGTACAATGTATGCCATTTACATATTTAATAACAGCATTAAGACAAGTATTTATTGGAGAAAATATAATATTTGCAGAATATGGACTTTATACAATAGTATTTTGGGTTATAACATTAATTATGTTTATATGGGGAAATTCTTTATTTAAAAGAACTAAAAAAGATTTTGCAGATGTATTATAATACAATCTATGTTTATAATATGACAGAAAAGAGGTAAAAATGGAGGATATAATAGAAATACAGAACTTAACAAAAAGTTATAAAATGTATAAAAACAAAAAATCAAAACTTTTAGAAGTGATTTTTCCAAAATGTAATAAACATACAGAATTTAAAGCGTTAAACAATTTAAACTTAAAAATAAAAAAAGGTGAAATGTTAGGAATACTAGGAAAAAATGGAGCAGGAAAATCAACACTATTAAAAATAATAACAGGTGTTGCAGTCCAAACTTCAGGTAGTGTACAAATAAAAGGAAAAATAAGTTCACTATTAGAACTTGGAACAGCATTTAACATGGAACTTACAGGAGAAGAAAATATATACCAACATGCACAAGTTATGGGGCTATCAAAGCAAGATATCGAAGAAAAAAAGCAAGAAATAATAGATTTTGCAGATATTGGAGAGCACTTATACCAACCAGTAAAAACATATTCTTCTGGTATGTTTGCACGTTTAGCATTTGCGTGTGCAATAAATGTTGATCCAGATATACTAATAGTTGATGAAGTCTTATCAGTTGGGGATATGGCATTTCAATTAAAATGTTTTAAAAAATTTGAGGAATTTAAGAAAAAAGGTAAAACCATACTTTTTGTTACACATAATATAAGTGATGTTATAAGAAACTGTACAAGGACAATTATTTTAAAACAAGGAGAAAAGATTTATGATGGAGATGTTAAAGATGGAGTTGAATTATATAAAAAAATAATTGTTGGTATTGAAGAAAATGAAGAAGAAAATAAAAAAAATGAAGATAAACTTATAACGTATGGAAATAGAAAAGCAGAAATAGTAGATTACAAAATATTAAATAATAAAAATAAGGTAGTTAAAGTTTTTGAGAATGATGAAGAAGTTACAATAAAATTAAAAATTAAGTTTAATGAAGATATAAAAGAACCAATATTTGCAGTATCTGTAAAAGATTTTAAAGGTCTAGAATTATTAGGAACTAATACAATGATTGAAAATAAAGAAACAGGAACGTTTAAAAAAGATGAAGAAGTAGAAGTTGAGTTTAAACAAGTATTACCTTTAGCACCAGATAAATATACAATATCATTTGGATGTACAAAAATAAATGGAAAAGGAGAATTAGAGGTATTTGATAGAAAATATGATGCCATACTTGTTGAGATTATGTCTAAAAAGCCAATTGTAGGAATTGTAGATATGAAAACAGAAATACAAATAAATAAAAAGTAGGAGAAAATTATAAAATGAAAGTAAATTATGATTTTTATTCAGGAAAAGATAATTATTCAGATGGAAATATAGAAAATGAGATTATAGAATATGAGGAAAAATATAATAATGTAGAAGAAATTTTTAAGAAAGATATTAGATGGCCTGTATTTTATCATCTAACACCTATCAGAAAAAATATATTAAATTGGTACCCATTTAAAGAACAAAGTAGTGTTTTAGAAATAGGTGCTGGTATGGGGGCAATTACAGAATTACTTTGTGAAAAATGTAAAGAGGTTGTATCAGTAGAACTTTCAAAAAATAGAGCCAAGTCAATTGAAAATAGAAATAAAGATAAGGATAATTTAGAAATAATAGTTGGAAATTTAAACGATATTGACTTTGGAGATAGAAAGTTTGACTATATAACCTTAATAGGAGTATTTGAATATGCAGCATTATATACAAATACACAAAATCCATATAAAGACTTTTTAGATAATATTAAAAAGTTACTAAAACCAGATGGAAAATTATTAATAGCAATTGAAAATAAATTTGGTATGAAGTATTGGTTAGGTGCACCAGAAGATCACACAAATATTAAATATGATGGAATTACAGGATATGATAAAAATAATAAAGTAAGAACTTTTGGAAAAGAAGAATTAAAAACTATATTAAAAAATAGTGAACTTTCTCATACAAAATTTTATTATCCATTACCAGATTATAAATTACCATCATTAATATTCTCTGAAGATTTTTTACCAACTAAAGAAAATATAAAAAATTATATACCATATTATTATGAAAATACAGAAATAGAATTTGATGAAATAAAAGCATTTACAGAAGTAATAAAAGATAATATGTTTGAATTTTTTGCGAATTCATTTTTAGTAGAAGCATCATCACAAGAAATAACAACAAATATTGATTTTGAAAAAATTAAATTAATACAAATCAGTAAAGAAAGTAAAAAGTTCTATGAAAAAGATTATACTAAAAAAGATAATAAATCTGAGATAGAAAGCCTAAAAAATGAAAATCAAGAATTAAAGAGTAAGATAGAGATAATTCAAAATTCAAGAAGTTATAAATTTGCAAGAGGAATTAGTAAATTCGTAAAAGGAGAATAGAATGGAACAAATTGATGTATTATTGGCAACCTATAACGGAGAAAAATATCTAAAAGAACAAATTGAAAGCATACTAAATCAAACTTATTCTAATATAAGACTTATTATATCTGATGATGGGTCAACTGACAATACGAGAGAAATCATAAAAGAATATAAACAGAAAGATAAAAGAGTAGTTTATTATTTTCAAGAAAATAATTTAGGATATATAAAAAATTTTGAATTTTTATTAACAAAAGTCGAAAATGAAATTTATATGTTATCAGATCAAGATGATTTTTGGATACCAGAAAAGATAGAACATACTTACAAAAAGCTAAAAGATACAAATTCAGATTTAGTTTTTACAGATTTAGAAGTAGTAGATGAAAACTTAAAACAGATATATCCTTCATATAATGATTACATGCACCTTACAAGAAAAATAAAAAAATATATAAATAGTTATAGACTGGAATATTTATATAATTGTGTTACTGGTTGTACTATAATGTCAAGAAAAAAGTGCATTGCAAAAATAATACCAATACCATTAACTTCTAAATATGCTATACATGATACATGGATAGCTTGTACAATAGTTAATAATGGAAAAGTAGCATATTTAGATGAAAAGACTGTTAAATATAGACAACATGGAAATAATCAAGTAGGATCAAATAAGCCAACACATAAATTTTCAAAAATGAATGAAACTAGGGAGTTTCTTTTAGAAATGAGATTAGGTATATTTAGAACTTATGTAGAAAACAATAATATATTTAATGAGAACATTAAAAAGAAGAATCAGCAAGCTTTATCTTATTTTGAAATGTTAAAAAACAAAAAGTATATTAATTTTAGAAGATGGAATATTTTTCATGATATATATAAAACAGAAACATTTTACTATTATATATCAAATTTTTTAATTATGAATTTTCCATGTATAACGAAAGGCTTATATATAGTTAGATTTCGTATATTAAAAATGTTAGGAAAAAGGTAAAATTTAAAAAATTGGCATTTGAGCCTTAGAAAGGACTGAAATTAAATATGAATTTTACAGATTGGTATGAAATTGAAGAAAACTCAAAAGTATTAAAAGTAAATAAAAACATAGAAAAATTGGACTCTTATAATGAAGAAAAATATGATTACATATTTTTAGATGGATGTTTAGAAAATGCCAATAAAATAATAAAATCAGAAGAACCTTGTGTTGATTTTTTAAAGTTTTATAAAGAAAAATTAAATAAAAATGGAACATTACTAATAGCTGTAGATAATGCCATGGGGGTTAAATATTTAGTAGGAAACAAAAGTGAACATTGTAATAAAATATATGATTCATTAAAAAAAGAATTTAAACAAGGAGAATTATTTACAAAAAAAGAGTTAGACAAAGTTATAGAAAAGTTAGATTTTAAATATAGTAGATATTATTATCCATTACCAGATTATAAACAACCTAATGTGATTTTTACAGATGAATATTTACCAGATGAAAATAATAGTAAAATTAATTATAACATAATATACAACGAAAATAGCTTAATAGTGCAAGATGAACTTAATGTACTTAAAATGATGATACAGGAAAATAAATTTATAGAGTTTACAAATTCTTATATTATTGAACTATCAAATAAAGAAATTGATAAACAAACTAAATATTATAGTTTTAATAATATGAGAAAAGATAAATATGCTCTTATTCTAAAAATGAATGATGATTATGTTACAAAAATACCAACAAATAATGAAGCGATAGACCATATAAAAAAAATACATGAAAATTCAATAAAATTAAAAGAATTAGGCTTTAATATTGCAGAGGAAATATCAAATCAAAAACAAATAAGAAGTAAATTTATAAAACTTGAATTATTAGATAAACATATTGTAAAACTAATTGATTTTAATGAAAAAGAAAAAGTGTATGAATTAATAGATGATTGGTATAAATATATTTCTAATAAACTAAATGTAAATGAACAAGGAATAATAAAAAATGGTTTTATAGATATGGTATTTGAAAATACTTTTTACAATGAAGAAAAAAAAGAATATATATTTTTTGATCAAGAATGGTATAAGGAAAATATACAAATAAAATTTTTATTATATAGAGCAATTTCAAATTTATATGCACACAATCCTAAAATTGAAAAAAAGATATTAAAAACAGAATTATTTAAAAAATATAATATAAATGAAAATGACTTTAAGCAACAAGAAGAAGACTTCCAAAAAGAAGTAATTGATGAGAAAAAAAGAGAATTTTATGCAAAACAATATAAATATATAATATCTTCTGAAGAATTATTACAAATTATAAAAGATGTAAAAAAACTTGATGTTGATAATATAGAATTATTAAAAGCAATACAAAATTTGAATGAAGAGATAAAAAAAAGAGATAAAACAATAGAAGATTTATTAAATAAATCTATAACCCATAAAATAAAAAAAATGATAAAAAGGATAAGATAAATGTTAAAAAAAATAATCATTAAATTTTACAAATTAATATTTAAATATACTCCACAAGAAAAAATTGATTTAGAGGAAAATGAAGCTTATAATAAGTACTGGATTCCAAATAATGAACCAAACACAGAAGAATTAGAAAAGCAAAGAGAAACAAAATTTAAGAATATGCCTAAAATAAGTATTGTAGTTCCAATGTATAATACACCAGAAAAATATTTTATAGAGCTATTAGAATCAGTAAAAAACCAGACTTATGAGAATTGGGAACTATGTTTAGCAGATGGAAGTCCAGAAAAGGCAAAATATATTAGCAAACTAATAGAACCATTAGGAGAAAAAATTAAATATAAATTTTTAAATGAAAATAAAGGAATATCAGGAAACTCTAATGAAGCATTAAAGTTAGCAACAGGAGAATATATAGCACTATTAGACCATGATGATATTATACCAATATTTGCATTATATGAAATAGTAAAAGTAATAAACAAAAATCCAGAAGTAGATTTTATATATACTGATGAAGATAAAATATTAGAAGAAAAAGACAAAAGAATTTCACCACATTTTAAACAAGATTTTGCAATAGATACTCTTAGAAGTTATAATTATATTTGTCATTTTAGTATATTCAAAAAAGAATTGATGGACAAGCTAAATGGATTTAATGGAGAATTTGACGGAAGTCAAGACTATGATTTAATATTAAGAGCAACAGAAAATGCAAAATGTATTGTGCATATTCCTAAAATATTGTATCATTGGAGAATAAATAGTAATTCAGTAGCTTCTGGAGCATCTGCAAAACCTTATGCTTATGTAGCAGCAAAAAAAGCAATATTATCAAGTATAGAAAGACATGGAATTAAAGGGGCCAAAGTAGAAGATTCAAAAATTATTGGATTATATAAAGTTAAATATCCTATAAAAGGAGAGCCTAAAATATCAATAATAATACCAAATAAAGACCATAAAAAAGATTTAAAAAGATGTATTAAATCTATTCAAAAATCTACTTATGAAAATTATGAAATTATTATAGTTGAAAATAATAGTGCACAAAAAAACATTTTTAAGTATTATAAAAATATAGAAAAAAATACTAAAATAAAGATAGAACAATGTAATTTAGAAAAATTTAACTATTCAAAATTAAATAATTATGGAGTAAGTAAAGCAAGTGGAGAATACTTTGTATTTTTAAATAATGATACTAAAATTATATCAAGAAATTGGTTAGAAACTATTATAAGTAATTGTCAAAGAAAAGAAAT
>JAAWEA010000039.1 GCA_022794055.1 Clostridia bacterium | reverse complement strand
TAGATATTGAAGTGTATAGAAAATTAGGACAATTATTATTGAGTGTAGTGTTTACATTAATTTTGATGAAATATGAATTAATAGTTATAGAATTTATATTATTAATATTATCTATTGTTGAAATTATTGTAAACAAGAAAATGTGCAAAAATTTAGAAAAATTAAATATTAATTAAAATAATTTAATGAAATCTGTTAAATATTCACTTATATAAGTTAGCTAATTTTTCTTACACTAAGAATTAAGATGTCTAATCCCCCATCAGAAATTTTTTTGATGGAGGATTTTCATATTATAGTAAAAGTTCTCAGCTAGTCTAAAATTTAAGTAGGAAAAAATTTCTTACTTTTACTTGACACATACCCAGTTCTTAGAATTTCCATATTTTATTTGAAATTAAAACTAATATATGATATACTAATACCATTGAAAAAAGAATAAAAGAGAGGTCATTTTACATGAATAAAAAAAGAATATTAACAGGTGATAGACCAACAGGAAGATTACATATAGGACATTATTTTGGTTCATTAAAAAATAGATTAGAATTACAAGAAAATCCAGAATATGAACAATTTATTTTAATAGCAGATGTTCAAGCATTAACAGATAACTTCAACAACCCAGAAAAAGTAAGAAAGAATGTAAGAGAAGTAGCAATAGATTATTTATCAGTAGGAATAGACCCAAGTAAAACAACAATATATATACAATCAATGATACCAGAAACAGCAGAACTTACAGTATTTTATTCAAACTTAGTTACAATCGCAAGATTACAAAGAAATCCCACTGTAAAAACAGAAATAGCACAAAAGAAGGAATTATTTGGAGAAAGTGTAACTTATGGATTTTTAGGTTATCCAGTAAGTCAAGCAGCAGACATAACAACATTTGAAGGAGAATTAGTACCAGTAGGAGAAGATCAAGAACCTTTAATTGAACAATGTAGAGAAATAGTAAGAAAGTTTAATAGTATATATGGAGAAGTCCTAAAAGAACCAAAAGCAGTATTATCAAAATCAAAAAGGATTAAAGGTTTAGATGGAAATGAAAAAATGGGTAAATCTCTTCGGAAATGCAATCTATTTATCAGACACACCAGAAGAAATAACAAAAAAAGTAATGGGTGCAGTAACAGACCCTAATCGTATAAAAAAAGACGATTTAGGAAATCCTAATATATGTATGGTTGCATACTATCATAATTTATTTACATCTAAAGAAGAAGTAAAAACAGTATGTGAAGAATGTAAAGCAGGAAAACGAGGATGTGTAGCTTGTAAGAAACAATTAGCAACTAATATTATTGAAGAATTAAGACCAATTAGAGAAAAGAGAGAATATTATGAAGCACACCCAGAAGAAGTAGATAAAATACTAATTGAAGGAACAGAAAAAGCAAGAAAAGTTGCAAAAGAAACTATGAAAAAGGTCAAAGATGCAATGATGCTTAATTATTTTTAATGGGTCAATGGGGTGTTCCTTTTTGACATAAAATAATATGTATGTTGGAAGACTATATCTTTACAATAAAGGAGAAATTTATGAAAAGCTATATTAAAAAAATTACTGAAAAGCCAAGTTTTGAAAGAGATGGTTTTGATGGATATATTACTAATAATGAATCCTAAATTTAACAGAGAAGATAACATTGATGGAGAGAAAAATGATTTATATTAAAATTTATATAAAAAGGAGATTTGAATGTTTACAGATTACACAAAAATAATCATTAAAGCTGGAAATGGTGGTAATGGTGCTACAACATTTAGAAGAGAAAAATATGTAGCAGCAGGAGGACCAGATGGTGGAGATGGAGGAAATGGAGGAAATATCTATTTCCAAGTTGATAAAGATAAAAACACATTGATTGACTTCAGGTATAATAGAAAGTTCAAAGCCAAAGATGGTGAAAATGGAAGTGGAAATCATTGTAATGGTAAATACGGAGAAAGCTTATATATCAAAGTACCAATAGGAACAGTTGTAAAAGATGCTGAAACAGGAAAGGTTGTTGCAGATTTATCAGAACCAGAACAAACTGAATTGATATTAAAAGGAGGACGAGGAGGACGAGGAAATTCTCACTTCGCTACTGCAACTAGACAAGCTCCTAGATTTTCAGAAGATGGAGAAAAAGGAGATGAAAAAGAATTAATTTTAGAACTTAAGTTATTAGCAGATGTAGGATTATTAGGATTCCCAAATGTAGGAAAATCAACCTTTTTATCAACTGTAACAGATGCAAGACCTAAAATTGCAAATTATCATTTTACAACAATAAATCCTAATTTAGGGGTTGTCAAAACAAAAAATGGAGATGGATTTGTTATAGCTGATATACCAGGAATTATAGAAGGAGCAAGTGAAGGAGTAGGACTTGGAATTCAATTTTTAAGACATATTGAAAGGACAAGACTATTATTGCATTTTATAGATGTTTCAGGTCAAGAAGGAAGAGACCCTATTGAAGATTATTACACAATAAATAAAGAACTTGCAAAATATAGTGAAAAGTTAGTAAAACGAAAACAGATACTAGTAGCAACGAAAATAGACACTATGCAAGATGACACAAATTATAAAAAATTAGAAGAACTAGCTAAAAAAGAAAAACTAGAAATTTATCAAATTTCATCAGTAACAGGAGAAGGTGTTGAAAAACTAATAGACCATGTTACAGAAGTGTTAAAGACATTGCCAAAAGAAGAATTAGTAGAAATTGAAGACAGAGTAGTATATACACTTCAAGATAAAGAACAAGAATGGGAAGCTTATAAAGAAGAAGGAATATTCTATGTAAAAGGAAAAGCAGTTGATAGACTAATGGGAAGAATAAACATAGAAGATAATGAATCAATGTACTATTTACAAAAATCTATTAAAAATATGGGAATTGAAGATAAACTAAAAGAATTAGGAATCTGTGAAGGAGATACTGTTAAAATATCAGACTGGGAATTAGAATGGTATGAGTAAAAGAGTAAGAGGGAAAAAGGGTCCAGGACAAAAAATCCCTCTTTCAAATAAATAAAAATAAAGAGGGATTTTTTGTCCTGGACCCTTTTTCCCTCTTACTCTTTTAGTTAAGGAGAAACAAAAAATGAATATAGTATTTGATATAGGAAATGTATTAATTAATGATGATGTTAATAAATTACTGAATAAATTAATTCAAGAAGATAAAGAAGTACAGGATTTAATTTCAAAATATGTTTTTGGTGCAAAAGAATGGCAAGCTCTCAATGCTGGAGAAATAACTCAAAATGAAGCAAAAAAGAAAATAAAAAAAGATATAGGTCTTAATTATGAAGAATATGTTGATTATGTATTTGAAAATTGGTATAAAAATTTAATAAAAAACGAATATATGGTAAAATTAGCTAAAGGATTAAAAAAACTGGATTGGAATGTATTTATTTTATCAAATGCTCAATCCGAAGTTAGATATTTTTTATATGAAGAATTTGGAAAAGAATTTTTTGATGGAATTGTTATTTCACAAGAAGAAAAACAGATGAAACCTAGTAGAGAGATTTTTGAAACTTTGATTAATAGATATAAAATAAAACCAGAAGATTCTATATTTATAGATGACTCACATAAAAATGTTGAAGTTGCAAGTGAATTTGGATTTAGTATAATAGAATACAATGGAGATAATGAAAAAGTTAAAGGAATAATACAAGAAAAGTCTAATGAAGAAGGATATGCAGATTTACATATTCACCCATTGGATAAATTAATGAATAAAAATGGAGTAAGTATTAAAGAAATATTAAAAAGGGCAATAGAGAATAAAACATATTTAATTTCACTAACATCGCATAATACTTTAGAGCAATATAGAGATTTATATGATGCAATTAAAGAAATAGAGGCAGAAGATAAAGAGTTATATCAAGAAATTAAAAATAAAATAAAGATAATAACGGGGTTAGAGATAAATACTAAAATTCCTAATTTAAATGTTCCTAGAGATTTTCTTGTATATGGAATACCATTAGACAAAATGAATGATATTCAAAGTTGGTTAAATGAAAATACAAATAAAGATATTACAAAAGAATATCAAATACAAATATTAGAACATTTAAAACAAGTTGCAGATAAACTTGGAATTAGATATGATGCAAATACACAAGTAGATGATAATAATAAATGGGGAGCAATGGCATTTGCTGAAGCAGTTAAACAAAGAGTTGATTTTACATTGGCAAATATATTAACAAAAGATAATCCATTAAATAAAAAACTAAAAGATGAAGGAATTGCTTTAGAAAAAACTAGCGATTATGTAAATAAGCTAAAAGATAATCAGTTTTTAGACAATAATCCATTATTCAAAACAATTAGAGATATTTTTTATGAAATAGTTGATTTAAAACTAATATTAGAGAAAGAAGCTCGGGGAAGAAAGTACTGTTAAATCACAACTAATTGATTTTAAAAGAGATATTTTAAGTAAAACAAAATTTAATAATGAAACAATACAAGATGAAGAAATTATAAATATGATGTTAAGTGAGATAATAAATAAAGTATTTCAAGCAGAAGTTAAAAAAGGAGAAAATAAAACAAATTATATACAACTAAATAAATATAAAATAGATACAACTGCATATAAAAATTTAAGACAAGTCATATATTATATACTTTCAGAAGAATTAAATACTTATTTAGAAGAAAATCAACAAGTAAATGAAGGATTTATAAAAATCCAAGAACAGTTAATTGACTCTAAAATTTCTTTTAAAGACATATATACAACACTAAATTGGTTTAATAGTGAATTAGTAAGACATCCCAAATCTCCATTTTATTTTGATACTTCTATTATAAAACCAAAATTCAAAGATGTATTAGATAAAATGCATAGTGTTAATGCCTTAGTTGTATGTGCACATCCGTTTGCATATGATAGACAAGAAAATAGTCAAGAAGAATATATAAAGGAATTAATAAATCATATTGAAGGGATTGATGGTATAGAAGCATATTATTCTTATGGAAACGAAAGTATAGAAGAAAAAATAGATATAATAAAACATCATTGTGATGAAAAAGATATATTTTTTGAAACTGGAGGAACAGACTATCATAATTTATTAGATGATGTAGGAATTTTAAAAAATGGAAAAAGAATATATTCCACACAAATAGATAAAAAAATGATTGAGAAGGCAATATCAATAGGTGAATTTGAAAAACAATATTTAGAACAATATTATAGAAAAAAGCCAGATGGAATAGAAATATAAACCCAAAAAAGGATTTAAGGAACGTTCCTAAATCCCATGAAAGGAGAAAATAAAAATGAGTGAAAAAAATAATAATCAAAATAACGAACAAATTGAGGAATTAGATGTTAATCATTTAATGCAAATAAGAAGAGATAAATTGAAGGAATTACAAGAACAAGGGAAAAATCCTTATGAAATAACAAAATTCAATAGAACAAACACAGCAAAGGAAATCAAAGAAAATTATGAGCAATTTGAGGAAAAAGATGTTACAATAGCTGGAAGAATTATTGCTAAAAGAATAATGGGAAAAGCATCTTTTTGTACAATTCAAGATAATGATGAAAAAATACAAAGTTATGTTAGTATAAATGATTTAGGAGAAGAAAGTTACAAAGCATTTAAGACTTTTGATATAGGTGATATTATAGGGATTACAGGATTTGTATTTAAAACTAAAACAGAGGAAATTTCTGTACATGCAAAAGAAATAACTTTACTTACAAAATCATTAAGACCATTACCAGAAAAATTCCATGGACTAAAAGACCCAGACTTAAGATATAGACAAAGATATGTTGATTTAATAATGAATCCAGAAGTAAAGAAAACTTTTCAAATAAGAAGTAAAATCTTAAAAGAGATAAGAAATTTCATGGATGAAAATGGATATATGGAAGTTGAAACACCAATGCTTACAACAGTAGCAACAGGAGATGCAGCAAGACCATTTATAACACACCATAATACTTTAGATTTACAAATGTATTTAAGAATAGCACCAGAACTAAACTTAAAAAGGTTAATAGTAGGTGGATTTGACAAAGTATTTGAAATAGGAAAGAATTTTAGAAATGAAGGAATGGACATAAAGCACAATCCAGAATTTACAAATATGGAATTTTATTCAGCTTATGAAGATTATAATGATATGATGAATATGGCTGAACAATTGATTTCAACAGTGGCAAAAAATACATTAGGAACAACAAAAATTACATATCAAGGACAAGACATAGACTTAACACCAGCTTGGAAAAGAATATCAATGATAGATTCTATAAAAGAAGTTACAGGAGTAAACTTTAACAAAATAAATACAGATGAAGAGGCACAAGAGATAGCAAAAGAAAAAGGTGTTGAATATGAAGAAATAAAAAATACAAGAGGACATATTATAAACGAATTTTTTGAAACATTTGTAGAGGAAACTTTAATTCAACCAACATTTATAACAGACTACCCAGTAGAAATATCACCACTTACAAAAAGAAAAAAAGAAGATAATAGATTAGTTGAAAGATTTGAATTATTTATAGGTGGAAGAGAATATGGAAACGCATATTCAGAATTAAATGATCCAATAGATCAATATGAAAGATTTATGAAACAAGTAGAAGCAAAAGAAAAAGGTGATGAAGAAGCTGGAGGAATGGATGAAGATTTTGTTACAGCACTAGAAATTGGTTTACCACCAACAGGAGGGATGGGAATTGGATTAGACAGACTAATAATGATGCTTACAGATTCAGCATCAATTAGAGATATATTATTTTTCCCTACAATGAAACCAATAAATACTAAGAATAATACATCAGAAGATTCAAAAGTTCAAAAAACATTAGATTATTCTAAAGGAATTTCAAGAGAAAAAGCCTTAGAAATACTAAAAAAATATAATAAAGAAGAATTTCATATAAGACATGCCTTAACAGTAGAAGGAGTAATGAAATATTTTGCAAAACAACAAGGTGAAGATGCCGAATATTGGGGAAATATAGGATTATTACATGATGTTGATTTTGAATTATATCCAGAAGAACATTGTAAAAAATGTATAGAATTACTTGAAGAAGACAATGTTGATGAAAATATAATAAATTCAATTTGTAGTCATGCTTATGGAATATGTTCAGATGTAGAACCAAAACATATTATGGAAAAAATATTATTTGCAACAGATGAATTAACTGGGTTAATATGGGCTACTGCAAAAATGAGACCATCTCAAAGTGTACAAGATTTAGAGGTTTCTAGCTTAAAGAAGAAATTTAAAGATAAAAGGTTTGCAGCTGGTTGCTCAAGAGATACAATTAAACAAGGTGCAGAGATGCTTGGCTGGGAACTTGATGAGTTATTTGAAAAAACAATTTTAGCAATGAGAGAAAATGAAGAAGATATAAATAAGTATATGTTGAATGGATAGTTATTTATGGAAATGTCAATTAAAAAAATGAAATTATAAGTAATATTCATAATAGTTTAGGATATATGGAAATTTAAAGATCCTCAAAAACCAATATATCCAACAGAAAAAATAACCAAATGCTTGAACAAATTATTTTGCAATCTTCTAATAATGATAGTATAGTAATGGATTGTTTTGCTGGAAGTGGAATTACATTGAAGAGTGCAGAAAAACTTGGTAGAAAATGGATTGGAATAGATAATTCTGAAGTTGCTATAAATGTTATAAAGAAAAATAACATTGGAACATATAAGTATTTTGAGTTATAGGAGGATATTTTATGATTACAAATATAATTTTAATAATTATAGGATTTGTATTACTAATAAAAGGAGCAGACTTTTTAGTAGATGGAGCAAGTGGAGTAGCAAAAAAATTTCATATACCAGAAATAATAATTGGATTAACTATAGTATCCATAGGAACATCAATGCCAGAATTA
The DNA here is from genome assembly GCA_022794055.1 of Clostridia bacterium. GTDB lineage: Bacteria > Bacillota > Clostridia > TANB77 > CAG-508 > CAG-269. The sequence goes on along the minus strand of JAAWEA010000039.1, from coordinate 25,720 downwards.
TTTGTTAGTGTAGAATCTGGTATAAAAGGTTATCAAGATATGGCATTAGGAAATGTAATAGGGAGTAATATTTGTAATTTACTATTGATTTTAGGTTTATCTACAGTAATATTTCCAATTGCCTTCAAAAAACAAACAAAATTTATAGAAATACCAATGTGTTTAATAATTACTATAATATTTATGGTGTTATATAATGTAGGTGGAGGAATTTCAAGAACTGATGCAATTATACTTATAACATTATTTATGGCATTTATTGGATACACTATTTATATGGGGAAAAAAGGAACACAAGAACCAATACTGGAACTAGAAACTTATAATAAAAAAAGCACAATAATATATATTATTTATATAATATTAGGAATTATAGGGTTGAAGTTTGGGGGAGACTTTATAGTTGAAAACAGTAAAATTTTAGCAGAATATTTTAATATAAGTGAGAAAGTAATCAGTTTAACAATAATTGCAATAGGGACAAGTCTGCCAGAACTTGTAACAAGTGTTACAGCAGCAATAAAAAAAGATGCAGATATAGCAATTGGAAATATTATAGGTTCAAATATATTCAATATATTATTGATTATTGGAGTTTCTGGAATTATTAGACCAATTAATTGTAGCAGTTCATATAATGTACAGATGGCAATACTAATTTTAGCAACCTTTATTTTAGCTCTATTCCCATATACAGATAAGAAAAATGAGATGAGTCGTATAAATGGAATTGTTTATTTAATTCTGTATGTTATATATATGGTGTTGCTATTTGTAATGTAAATAAATTTATTTTAGTCATGATTATATAAAATTAAAAAATAACCATAAGTGAAATTGAAGATGAAAAAGTAAAATAAAATTAAGTTAGGTGATGAAGTGAAAGAAGATTATACAATAAAAGAAATAACAGAAAAAACTGAAAAAGCATCAACAGATTTTGAACAAGTTAATTCAGAATTAAAAAGAAAATATTTAATTTGGAATATAGAAACATTTAATATGGTAGTTTCAAAGGTTGGTGTAAATAGAGGGTCATTTGGAACAGGATATCCATTTTATGCTTTAAACCAAGATTTAAAAGGAACAATACCAATTATAGAAGAACAAATAAGATATAACAGAATATTAGTAAGAGATGGAATAAGAATACAAAAATCTATATGGAAATGTGAATCTTGTTTAACAAGAAAATACTCACAAATGCCAGATTTAAAAACTGTTTGTAAACCGTGTCCCAATATGATAGATGAATTAAAACCTAGAAAAATAATGAACAGATTACCAGATCTTGATATGTGGATTGTATGTGAAGATGGATGTGTATCAGAAGCGGAAGCAGAAATGAGTAAATTATTAGAAAAAAATAAAATGTACACTTCAGATAAAAATCCACTTTCTACCTTAGAAGAAGTAGCAAAAATTTCTGAAATGCTAAAACAAGGTGAAAGACCAGACATATATTTGCCTATAGATGCACATATTATAGAATATTCAAAATTAAAAGATTTAATTATACAAGTGCCAGAAGAATTAAGTCAAGCAAAAAAAGAAGAAAGAATTCCTTATTTACCTATTCATCCAAAATCATATAGAAAACAATGGCAGTATGATGACGAAGCATATAATTTTATTTACGACTTTTTATCTGCTTTCACAGCATTTAATTTCACTGAAGAATTACAAAAAAATTTAGATGAAGCAAGAGGTAAAATATCAACAGAATATACTGAAGAAGAGTTATTTGCATTTCTTTTAAATTCTGCTACTGAAGCAAATTTTAGGAGGTTTCAATCAATAGCATTAGAAGAAATTTTCAAGAAAAAAATTAGTGAATGGAAATCAATTAGAACAAAAAAAGAGGATGATGAAATTTCATTATAAATAAAAATATAGAAAAGGAAAAACAAATATGATTAGAAGAATAGATTTACATATCCATACAACAATATCAGATGGAACACTAACTCCAAAAGATGTAATAGATGAAGCTTATAAAAATGGGGTTTCAGTAATTGCAATAGCAGACCATGATTCTATTGATGCCTATAATGATGAACTTTTTAATTATGCAGAAAGTAAAAAAATAAAAATAATAAATGCAGTTGAGATATCAACTAAAACTAATAAAAATGGTATACATATATTAGGATATAATTTTGATTTGAATGATAAACAATTAAAAGAAAAGCTTTATAAAATTAGAAATGCTAGACATGATTATTTATATAAAGTAGCAAAAAAATTAAATGAATTAGGTTATATTATAAATGTTGAAGAACTTGATAAAATAGATGCAGTTACAAAAGCACATATATCATTAGATGTTATAAATAATAAAGAAAATCAAAGATTACTTTTGAAAAATTTTGGGCATATTCCTAATAAGGGAGAATTTATTGAAACAGTAATGAATGAAAACTGTCCAGCTTATGTAAAAAAAGAAACAGTTACACCAAAAGAAGCATCAGATATTATAAAATCTGCTAATGGTAAAGTTGTTTTAGCACATCCAGTTGCATACATTCATGAAGATGGTTTAGAAGATAGTGATATTTTAAATATTATAAATGAAATGAAACCAGATGGATTAGAAGCAAATTATTTATATGTTGATTATAATAATAGAAAAATAGATGAAACAGAAAAATGGAATAAATTTGCAAAAGAAAACAATTTATTTGTAACAGCAGGTTCTGACTTTCATAATAAAGATGGAATTAGACCAGAAATTGGATTTAAGAATACAAATTTCATTTTAAATGATGAAGTTATTGACGAAATAATTTCAAATTTAACCAAATAACAAAGGAGAGCTTATGAAAAAAAGAATATTATTAATTATAATATTGATAATTATAATTACAATTGGAATATGGCTATATTTAGACATAAAAGAAAACAAAAGGATTGATGCAGAGGCAGTTACTTTATCTGAAGATTTAACAGTTGAATTTGGAAAAGATGTAAAAATATCTGATTTTATTGAAAATCTAAATGGAACATTACTTGAAAATTATAAAATTGATACTGAATACTTAGGACAAAAGGAAGTATCTTTTGAATTTTTAAATATACGAAATAAGAAAAGAAAAGCCAATTTTACAATAACAGTAGTTGATAAAACAAAGCCACAAATTTTTAGTGGAAGTTCTTATACTGTAGAAGTAGGATATGAAAAAAAACTAGAAGATGTTTTATTAAGTGGAGATAATATTGATGATAACCCATCAAGAGAAATAATAGGAGAATATGATTTCAATACTATTGGAGATTATAATTTAACTTATGTTGTAACTGATTCAAGTAATAATAAAACAAGTAAAGACTTTGTATTACATGTAATTGAAAAGCCTACAACACCACCAAAGACTACTCGTAAAGATAATTATTTAAATGATATTATAAATAATTATAAAACAGAAAACACAAAAATAGGAATTGATGTATCTAAATGGCAAGAAGAAATTGATTGGGAAAAAGTGAAAAATTCAGGAGTAGAATTTGCTATTATAAGAGTTGGATATCAAACTGAATATGATGGAGAAAATGTAATAGATCCATATTTTACACAGAACATAGAAGGGGCAAAAGCGGTTGGTTTGCCAGTAGGAATTTATTTTTATTCTTATGCAAGAACAGCGGAACAAGCAACTGAGCAAGCACAATGGGTTACAGAGCAACTTTCAGATTATGAAATAGATTTACCAATAGCTTTTGATTGGGAGAGTTGGACTTCTTTTAATACAACTGGTATGAGTTTTTATACTATAAATAAAGTAGCTAATACATTTCTTAACAAAATAACAGATAATGGATATAAAGCTATGTTATATGGAAGTGAATCATATTTAAAAGATATATGGTATCCTTCAAAATATGATACTTGGCTTGCACATTATACAGCTAAAACTAATTATGATGGAGATTATTTTTTGTGGCAAATGTGCGATACTGGTAAAATTGATGGAATAGATACTTATGTGGATATAAATATTATGTATTTAAAATAATAATGAAGTTATTGATAATTAAAAAAAATATGATATAATAAAAAAAATTATTGCCAAGGAGAAAAAAATGTTTAATTTTTCATTTGATAAAAAAACAATGTATATAATAGCAGGAGTAATGCTATTAGCAGTAATAGTACAATATATTGCTACCCCACAAGCACTAATAATACTATTATTAACGGCACCAGGAGTATTAGTAGCAATTACATTTCATGAATTTGCACATGGATATGCAGCATACAAATTAGGAGATGACACAGCAAAAAATGAAGGAAGACTTAGTCTAAATCCATTTGACCATTTAGACCCAATAGGAACACTAATGTTATTAGTAGCAGGATTTGGATGGGGAAAACCAGTTCATGTAAATCCAACAAAATATTCAAGAAAAATGACAATGGAAAAAGGAGAAGCAATTGTTTCAGCTGCTGGACCTTTAATGAATTTTATATTAGCCATTGTACTAGCAATAGTAATGTTTGGAGTTGCAAAAGCAACTAACACAGCAATTATTATGTCTGATTTTGGCTTTTTAATAAGTGCATCAAATATAACTATAGAGATAATAGTAAAGATATTATTATATGCAGTAACAATAAATATTGGACTAGGAGTATTTAATTTAATACCACTACCACCATTAGATGGTTCAAAAATTATTATGCCATTTTTGCCATATAAAGCAAAACGATGGTTTATAAATAATGAGCAAATATTTTATATAATATTTGTAGTTATGTTTGTAACTAGAATATCAGGAATGATTATAAGTCCAATAATCGATGGAATTAGCAGTGGAGTATTTTCTTTAGGAAAATTAATATTTAGAATGTAGGGGAAGAGGGCAGAAATTTTCCCTATTTTTATTGTATAGGAAAATTGCATTACAATTTTACATAGACAAACAATTTTGTATAAATAAAAAATAATAGGAGTAAGAAATGAAAAAAGATATAATAACACTAGGAATTGAATCAAGTTGTGATGAAACGTCAGTTGCAGTAGTAAAAAATGGAAGAGAAATATTAGCAAATATAATAGACACACAAATACCAATCCACGAAAAATATGGAGGAGTTGTGCCAGAGATAGCATCGAGAAACCACATAGAAGCAATATCAAGGGTAACAAAAAAAGCACTAGAGGAGGCAAACATATCATTTGAAGACATAGATGCAATAACACCAACTTATGGGCCAGGACTAGTAGGAGCATTACTTGTAGGACTTTCTTATGCAAAAGCATTAAGTTTTGCAATAAATAAACCATTAGTAGGAATAAATCATATAGAAGGACATATTGCAGCAAATTATATAACACACAAAGATTTAAAACCACCATTTTTATGTGTTATGATGTCAGGAGGAAACACACAACTTATACATGTAAAAGATTATACAGAATTTGAAGTATTAGGAAAAACAAGAGATGATGCAATAGGAGAAGCATTTGATAAAGTAGCTAGAGTGGTAGGACTTGGATATCCAGGAGGACCAAAAGTCGACAAAATGGCACTAAACGGAGACCAAAATGCAATTGAATTACCAAGAACTCATTTTGATAACTTAGACTTTAGTTTTAGTGGAATAAAAACAGCAGTAATCAATTTACATCATAAAAATCCAGAAATAAATAAAGAAGATTTATGTGCAAGTTTTGAAAAAGCTGTAACAGAAATGCTAATGGAAAATACAAAAAAAGCTTTAAAACAAATAAAAGTTGATACAATTGCTTTAGCAGGAGGAGTTTCTGCAAATTGTTTTATTAGAAAAGAGTTTTTGGATTTAGAAGAACAAGGAATAAAAGTATATATGCCAGATTTAAAATTATGCACAGATAATGCAGCTATGATTGCCTCAGCTGGATATTATAATTTTATTAATGGAAAGAAGAGTTCTTTAGATTTGAATGCTATACCTAATTTAAAGTTATAGAAAGAGAGGAAACTATGGCAATATACACAATAGCAGATTTGCACTTATCATTTAGTACAGATAAGCCAATGGATATTTTTGGAACTAATTGGGAAAATTATGAAGAAAAAATAAAAGAAGATTGGTTAAAAAAAGTAAAAAAAGAAGATTATATAATATTGCCAGGAGACTTTTCTTGGGCAATGTATTTAGAAGAAACAGTAAAAGACTTTGAATTTATAAATCAATTACCAGGAAAAAAAATATTGTTAAAAGGAAATCATGATTATTGGTGGACAACAGTAACAAACATGAGAAAATTCCTAAAAGAAAATAATTTTGCAAATATAGATTTTTTACACAATAATAGCTATGAAATAGAAAATAAAATAATTGTAGGAACTAGAGGTTGGATTTTATCAGAAGATTTAGAAGATAAAAGATTAACAAAAAGAGAAGCAGATAGATTAGAACTTTCTATTAGTAATGGAATTAAAGAATATGGAAATGAGAAAGAAATAATTGCATTTATGCACTATCCACCAATTACAAAAAATTATCAAAATACAGAATATATAAATGTTTTAAAAAAATATAATATCAAAAAATGTTATTATGGTCATTTACATTCAATATCAATCCAAGAGGCTTTAGAAGGAATAATTGATGGAATTGAATATAAATTAGTTAGTAGTGATGGAGTAGATTTTAAGTTAACAAAAATAAAATGATAATCAGGAGGAACAAATGATAGAACTAGAAAAAGATGTAAAATATATAAAAGGAGTTGGTCCAAATAGAGTTCAACTTTTAAATAAAATTGGAATTTTTACACTAAAAGATTTAATTACATATTATCCAAGAGATTATCAAGATAGAAGTAAACCAAAAGAATTATATGAATGTTACGATGGAGAAGAAGCAACAATAGAAGTTATAGCAACATCAAGATTAACAGATACGAGATTAAGAAATAAAAAAACAATGCAAAAGCTTCAAGTAAGAGATGAATCGGGCATTGCAACTATAACTTGGTTTAATCAAAGTTACTTAAAAAATAAATTTGAAATTGGAAAAAAGTATAGATTTTATGGAAAGATACATAATAAATTTGGAAGAATAGAAGTTAATGCACCTGTATTTGATGAAATAGAAAAGAAAAATAATACAGGAAAAATTATACCAATTTATCCATTAACTTATCAACTTACACAAAATACAATTAGAAAAATAATAGAAAATGGTTTAGAAGATGTAAAAAAACAAGGTGGTCTAGAGGAAACATTACCACAATATTTATTAGATAAATATTATTTAGAAGATATAAATAAAGCAACAAATAATATTCATTTTCCAAAAGAATTTGAAGATTTTAAAATGGCTAGAAATAGATTAGTGTTTGAGGAATTATTATCAACTCAATTAGCATTATTACAATTAAAAAATAATAATTTAACAGAACAAAAAGGAATTGAATTTGATAAAAATGTTTATATGTCAGATGTTATTCAATCTTTACCATTTAAGCTAACAAAGGCACAGTTAAGAGTATTAGAAGAAATTGATAATAATATGGAATCAGATAAAGCAATGAATAGATTATTGCAAGGAGATGTTGGTTCAGGAAAAACAGTAGTAGCAATGACTGCATCATATAAAGCAGTTAAATCTAGATACCAAGTAGCAGTACTTGCACCAACAGCAATTTTAGCAACTCAGCATTTAGTAAATTTTCAAAAAATATTAAATCAATTTGATATTAAATGTGAATTATTGATATCAGGAATTACTAAAAGTAAAAAAATAGAAATATTGGAGAAGTTAGAAAATGGAGAAATTGATGTTTTAATTGGAACTCATGCAATGCTTGAAGATAATGTGAAATTTAAGAACTTAGGTTTAGTGGTAACAGATGAACAACATCGTTTTGGTGTAAAACAAAGAACTAAGATTGCACAAAAGGGTCAAAATCCAGATGTACTTGTTATGTCTGCAACACCTATACCAAGAACATTAGCACTAATATTATATGGAGACTTAGATATATCAATTATAGATGAATTACCACCAAATAGAAAAAAAATAGAAACCTTTGCAGTTACTAAACAGTTAGAAGAAAGAGTCAATAACTTTGTTATTAAACAAATTGAAGAAGGAAGGCAAGCTTATATTGTATGTCCTTTAGTAGAAGATAGCGAAGAGGAAGAAAATGATTTAAAATCAGTTATGACTTTATATGAAAAATGTAAGTCAGAAACATTTTCAAAATATACTGTAGAATATATACATGGAAAGATGAAACAAAAAGAAAAAGACGAAATTATGGAACGTTTTAAAAAAGGAGAAATTCAAATTTTAATTTCTACAACTGTTATTGAAGTAGGTGTTGATGTACCTAATTCTAGCATTATGGTAATAGAAGATGCTCAAAGATTTGGATTAGCACAATTACATCAATTAAGAGGGAGAGTAGGTAGAGGAGAATATCAATCTTATTGTATACTAAAATATCAAGGAAAAGGTGAAAATACAAGACAAAGAATGAAAGTTATGTGTGATACAAATGATGGATTTGTTATATCTCAAAAAGATTTAGAATTAAGAGGTTCAGGAGACTTTTTTGGAACTATGCAACATGGTATTCCAGATTTTAAAATTGCGAATTTATTTACAGATATAGAAATGTTAAAATTGGCACAAGAGGTAGCTATTACAATTGTTAATAATGATGCTAAATTAGAAAAAGAAGAAAATAAACTATTAAAAGAATTAGTAAAAGATAAATTTATGAATAGATTAGAGATTTAAAAGTTTGTGCATTAAGGAGGGAAATAGATAAATTATGAGAGAATTTGTTAGAAAACAATATAATTGGTTTAAAGATTTAATAAGAAATATAAGTAATGATCATGTAAGTGAATTTACAGCGGAATGTTCTTATTATACTATTTTATCTTTTATACCATTTGTTATTTCGCTAATAACATTAATTCAGTTTACTAATATTAGTCAACAGACTTTATTTGAAATGTTTTCTAAAATAATACCAGCTAGTATGAATGAAATTGTACTAGGAGTTGTACAAGAGGTTTATTCTAAGTCAATTGGTACTATTTCTATTTCAATTATATTTACATTATGGTCTGCTGGAAAGGGATTATATGCTTTAACTAAAGGTATGCAATCTGTTTATAAAATAGAAGGAGATAAATATAAATCATATTTGTATTTAAGAATTAGAGCAATTATTGAAACAGTTATATTTATTATTTTGATTGCAACTGGTTTAACTTTGTTGGTTTTTGGAGATAGCCTAATAAGCATAATAAAAAATTATTTTGGTCGACTAGAGAATTTTACTATAATCTCGGGGATTTTAACAGAAATAGCATTTTTGTCAATAACATTTTTGGTATTTTTATTGTTATATAAATTTATGCCAAAACATAAGTTGTCTTTTAAAAGTCAGATTCCAGGAGCTATTTTTGGAGCAGTTACATTAAATATAGTATCCTTTGTATTTTCACAATATTTGAATATTTTTAAAGGCTTTTCAATTACTTATGGTAGTTTAACAACACTTATGCTTATTATGATGTGGACTTATGCTTGTTTTTATATTGCATTTTTGGGTGCAGAAATTAATAAAATGGTAAAGTCTAGATAAAATTCAATAAAATTGCTTAAATCGGTCAAAATAGGAAGAATATTCTACTATTTGACCGATTTATTAGATTTAATTTACTCTTAATAAAGATGTAGTAATAGTTTTACCATCAGTAGCAGCCTGAATTTGTATGTCAAATCCACTATTATTTTGGAACTTTAAGTCATAACTACCATAGCTAACAGCAGCATCTTTTCCAGTTTGAACATAAGGAACTTTATTGCTGTGAGGATGTCTTTCAGTTACAACTAAAGTTGGAACTGAAAGTACAGCATTATATAAAGTTGAACTTACTTGGCATTTTCCACCACCAATTCCTTTTTCTTTGTTACCATCTTTATCAAAAACATCAGCTTCTTGATAACCTTCGGAAGGGGTTGCAGGACCTAAAGTGTTACAAAATGAAAAAGTAGTACCATTGGGAACTATTGCACCATTTAACTGAGAGCAAGTAAGGACAACATTGTTTTGCCTAGCAGGATCATTAGAATATATCTTAGTTGAGAAAGTAGAAATTAATTTTTGTGATATATCAGGAATTTTACCTCCAGTATCATTTTGAGTAATGTTTATTATATTTTCTTTAGAAGTATTTTCAGTATTATTACTTATATCATTGTTCATATTAGAATTTTCGCTATTTTGATTTTCAGTAGAAACTTTATTTGCAGTATAAGGACTTTCGGAATTATTGTTATTTGTAATAAAATAAACTCCAAGGCCTAATCCGACAATAAGAACTAATGCCAAAATAATCCACCATTTATTTTTCAATTTAATCACCGTAAATAGTGTAACCAATATTAGAAATAAAATACATAAAAATTTTAATCAAGAATATAATATAATGTCCAAACAAAAGGAAATTTTGGACAAGGAGGAGTAATGAAAATTATAGATGACATATTAAGATATTTTCCAAATAAAATATACCAAATTTTTTCAAATTTGTTTCAAGAAAATATTAAACTTATAGATGAAGTTCAGGAAATTAGAATGAGAGCAAATAGACCCATCATTTTGAAGCTAAGGGAAAGAGATTTGATGTTACAATATAATATTCAGCAAAGTGAAATATTACAAATTGTAGAAAGGATTTGTGAAAATTCAATATATGCTTATAAAAATCAAATTTGTGAAGGATTTGTTACAGTTCAAGGTGGACATAGAATTGGTATTACTGGTAGCTGTGTTATTGAAAATGGGAAAATTATAAATGTAAAATACATATCAAGTTTAAATTTTAGAATAGCTAGAGAAATTTTAAATTGTAGTACAAGAATATTAAGAGAAGTTATAGATGTTGAAAACAAAACAATTTTTAATACAATTATTGTAGCTCCACCAGGTAAAGGAAAAACTACAGTGTTAAGAGATTTGATTAGAAGATTAAGTAATGGAATTGATGAAATAAATTTTAGGGGAAAAGTGTGTGGTGTAGTAGATGAAAGAGGAGAAATTGCGGCTATGTATAAGGGGGTTCCTCAAAACGATGTTGGAATTAGAACTGATATTATTGAGAACGTAGATAAATATAAAGGGATTCATATGTTGATTAGAACTATGGCTCCTGAAATTGTTGCTTGTGATGAAATTGGGAGTAAAGAAGATGTTGAGGCTATACATTATGCTTTATTCTCTGGTGTTAAGGGGATTTTTACTATGCATGGTAGAAACATTGATGATATAAAGAACAATAGGCAGATTTATGAGCTTATTGAAAATAGAGAGATACAAAAAGTGATATTTTTATAAATTATTTTAACAAATATTAAAAATGCAATGGAGGGAAACCTATTTAGGAATCCCTCAGACTATTAGTTGTTACTATTTCAAATATTTCTTTTGGTAAAAATGAAGATACATCCTCACCAGCTTTTAGCTTATTCGTTATCATAGTAGAACTGATATTATTGCCTTTTATAAAAATTGTTTTTAACCCAAAAAGTTTATTCCAAATAATAGATAATCTTTTTTCATAAATATAATCAGCATTATTTCTAATACCTCTGATAATAATTGGATTAACACTTCTTAATTTTAATATAGTAATTAAAAATCTAGATGTTAATTCAATATTGAGGTTATTTTTTTTAAATATTTCTTTCATAGCTTTTTCCATTAAGTGTTTGTTAAATCTCCGCCGCCTATAAATCTTTAAAGGATTACATCCTATTGATATAACCAGTTTATCGAATTTTTTTAATGCTTCTGTACATACATACAGATGTCCATTTGTGAATGGATCAAAACTTCCATAGTAAAAACAAATTTTCATGTTAACCTCCTACAAATCAGTATTATGTTATTTTCTACATCTATATAATTAATTATATCACATATATTTAGTTGTGCAATAAAAATGTTAATATTTAAAAGATTAGAGTTTTAAAGAATATTGACAAAAATTATAAAAAACAGTATAATATAAATGTATTATTTTAAAAGGAGAAAAAGTAATGTTAAAAAGATATTGGAAAAAAATTGGAATGTTAATATTAATAATAGCCTGTGTTTTTAATGTAATGGGGAAATTAGTAAACAAGTTATCATTAAACAAAGAAATGTTACAATCAGCCCAATATATATTTGACCAACAAAAAAATGAAAATGGACAAAAATAATACTTGAAAAATAATAAATAATATGTTATTATAAAAAACAGTCATGTTATAAAAAATGAAAAAGAGGTGAAAATAAATGAAAGAAGGAATACATCCAACATATAACCAAACAACAATTACTTGTGCATGCGGAAATGTATTAGAAGTTGGTTCAACAAAAAAAGATTTAAAAGTAGATGTTTGCTCTAAATGTCATCCATATTGGACAGGAAACCTAAGACAAGAAACAGTCGGAGGAAGAGCAGATAAATTTAAAAAGAAATATGGACTTGCATAAAAAAGGGAAAAAGGGTCCAGGACAAAAAATCCCTCCAATTTTCATTGGAGGGATTTTTTGTCCTGGACCCTTTTTCCCTTTTTTATATTATATGTTTGATTTTTTTTTATTCTATGATAGAATTATAAATAACAAAATAAAAAGAGGAAAATAAAATGTCAAATATATGTGATTATATCAAATGGAGAGGGGATTTAACGCTAGAACAAGATAAATTTAATGAAATAGATGCTTTAATACTAGCAAGATTTTCATATTTTCCATTCGATAATATAATAGAAGAAAATGAAATAGTAACAATAAAAGAATTAGGTAAAAGATTTAAAAAACAAGATGTGAGTAAGTTACCAATTTTATGGCCAGATGATAAAAAACTATTTCCGCTTATGGGAAAATCAAAAAGATTTGGAGAAATGGAAGTAACCAGATATATCAATAAAATAAGTATAGAAAAAGAGGAACAATTTTCAGCAATAACTATTTTGTTACCAGATAACACAATATATATATCATATAGAGGAACAGATAATACAATTGTAGGGTGGAAAGAAGATTTTATTATGAGTTTTAAAAGCCATATTACATCTCAGATAGATTCTATAAAATACTTAGAAGAAATAGGAAAACAATATAAAAAAGAAAAGATAAGAATAGGTGGACACTCAAAAGGCGGAAACTTAGCGATATATGCTGCAACATTTGCTAGTGAAAAAGTAAAAAATAGAATTATAGATATATATAATGCTGATGGACCAGGCTTTGAAAAAGAAATATTAGAAACAGAGGAATATCAAGAGATAATAAATAGAATACATTCTTATATACCACAGTCTTCTATAATTGGAAGAATATTAAATAACAAAGGAAAATCTATAATAGTAAAAAGCACACAAAAGGGAATTATGCAACATGACTTATATACTTGGCAATTAGAAGGAAAGCAGTTTGTATATGTACATGAACTTACAAATGAGAGTAAAATTATTGATGAAACATTAACAGCTTTATTACATAATACAGAACCAGAAGAAAGAGAAAAAGTAATAAATGTAATATTTGATATGTTGTATAAAACAGATGCAGAAACAGTTAATCAGATAAGAAAAAAATGGTTTACAAATACAAGAATAATGTTAAAATTTTATAAAGATATAGATAATGAGACAAAAGAAATCATAATAAAAACTATACACGAGATATTAAAAATAGCAAAAAGTAATATAACAGGAATTAAGAAAAAAGGTGATTAAATGAGTAAAAAGAAAAAATACAATGAAGATGAAGATTATGTGCCAAAAGCATTTAGAAAAGGAGGGACTCAAGCAAAAAGGAGAACTAAAAGAACTAAGAAAAATAAAAAAAGTAGACTGAAAGCAATATTATTGTTTATAACAGCAATAGTAATAGTTTTTGGTATAAAAATAGCTATAAGCACAAATACATGGAAAAGATTAGCAATAGATATGATAAAAAATGAAAATTCAATAGTAAAAGATGCAAATGGTAATGTATTAGAAACTATTGGAGATAGTAAATACAAAAAATATGTTAAATTTGAGTCAATACCAAAAAATGTAAAAAATGCTTATATAGCAATAGAAGATGAAAGATATTATTCACATGGAGGAATTGATTTAAAAAGAACAGTAGGAGCCATTGGTTCTTATGTAATACATTTTGGCTCATCATCTTATGGAGGAAGTACTATTACTCAACAGCTAGTAAAAAATTTGACAGGAGATTCTACAAGCAGTATTTCAAGAAAAGTTAAAGAGTGGTGGAAAGCTTGTCAGCTAGAAACAGCATTAACAAAAGATGAAGTTTTAGAAGCATATTTGAATGTTATATATGTTGGACCTAATATTTATGGGATAGAAAGTGGAGCAAATTATTATTTTAATAAATCTGTAAATCAATTAACATTAGAAGAAAGTGCTTTTTTAGCAGGGATAAATAATTCGCCAAACTCATATAATCCTTTTTCAGAACAAGACAATACAGAAAAAATAAAAAAGAGAACAAAAACTGTATTAAATAAAATGCAAGAATTGGGTTACATAGATGAAACTTCTTGTAATGAAGCTATTGCCAATGTAGATAAAGGGCTAAAATTTAAAAAAGGAAATACTCAAAGCACAGATGGAGTTTATTCATATCATACAGATGCCTTAATTTCTGAAGCTACAAAAGATATTATGAAGAAATATAATATTACAGAAACTTTTGCTACTAATTATCTAGAAATGGCAGGGCTAACAATATACAGTACAGAAAACACAAAAATTCAAAAAGAAACAGAAAATGAATTTAATAAAAGTAAATATAGTCTAAAATCAAAAATTAATAATGATACATCACAAGCAGCAATGGTAATAATGGATCATAAAACAGGACAAGTTTTAGCTTGTGTAGGAGGGCTAGGTAAAAAGAAAGAAGCAAGAAGTCTAAATAGGGCAACACAGAGTATAAGACAAACAGGTTCTTCTATTAAACCAATTGCAGTATTATTACCAGCAATTGACAAGAAAGAAATAACAGCTTCAACAATTTTAGATGATACTGAAAAAGACTTTGCAGATGGATATCATCCAACAAATTATAGTAGAGCTTTAGGTAATATAACAGTTAGAAGAGCAGTTGAATCTTCACAAAATATTCCATTTGTAGAAATTATGGAAGATATTAAACCTAAAACATCTATAAAGTATTTAGAAAAATTAGGTGTAACAACATTAACAAAAGAGGATAATAACCTAACTCTTTCATTAGGAGGACTACAAAAGGGAATTAGTCCATTAGAAATGGCTGGAGCTTATGCAACAATTGCAAATGATGGAGTTTATATAGAGCCAACATTTTATACAAAAATTGATAAAGGTAACAGAACAGTTATAAAGTCAAAATCAAAAAAGAGGAGAGTTGTTTCAAAAGAGGTTGCTTATGTTTTAAAGCAATTATTAAAACAACCAGTAGAAGGAAATAGTGGAACTGCAACATATTGTAAAATAGCTGGTGTTGATGTTGCTGCAAAAACAGGTACAACAGATAGTAATTTTGACAGATGGCTTTGTGGATTTACTCCATATTATACAGCAGTTACTTGGTTTGGTTTTGACCAAAATGAAAGAATAGAATTTAATAAAAAGAATCCTGCAGGACTTATTTGGGCAAATGTAATGTCTAGAATTCATACTGGGTTAAAAAGTGCTAAATTTGAAAAAGTACTATCAGTAAAAACAGCTACAATATGTTCTGAAACAGGGCTAAAAGCAACAACTGGGTGCCCACATACTTATACAGAATATTATTTAAAAGGAACTATTCCTAAATTGTGTACAAAACATAAGGGGACAGAGTTAAATGAAGATACAAATCAAACTAATACAAATAGTTCTGTTCAAAATATTATTCAAGGAATTACAAATGATATTGATGCACTTGACCCACAAGAAGTGGAAAAAGATAATGTTATTATAAATACTAATACAACAAATTCTTCTAATACAAATACAACAAATAATAATGTTAATACTAACACAACTACTGATACAAAAAATAATACAACATCAAATACTACTACAAATACAGATAAGACAAATAATACTACAAATTCCAATGTTATAACAAATTCAAGTACTAATACGAATAATACGAATAATACAAATTCTACTGGAAATACTAGTAAACAAGAGCAAGAAGAATAGTTAAAAAATGTCTTTTAAGATAGCTGTTTGAGATAATTGCAAATTACAGCTATCTTATGTTTTATACAGGAATATTAAGAAAGGATTGAATTTTATTGGAGAATCAAATAAAAAGAATTGCTACTAAAATCAAAGAAAATGGAGGAAAATTATATCTGGTAGGTGGAGCAGTTAGAGATAAACTATTAGAAAAAGAAATTCATGATAAGGATTATTGTGTGGTAGGAATTACAGCTGAAGAATTTAAAGATTTATTTCCAGAAAGTATTATAAGAGGAAAATCATTTGAAGTATTCGAACTAGATAGAAAAGAATTTGCAATGGCAAGAACAGAGAAAAAGAATGGTATAGGACATAAAGAATTTGAAATAACAGCTAATAAAGAAATAACAATAGAACAAGATTTGGCAAGAAGAGATATAACCATAAATTCTATAGCAGAAGATGTACTTACTGGAGAATTGATAGATCCTTTTAATGGAAAATCAGATTTAGAAAATAAAATTATAAGAGCAACAACAGGAAAATTTAAAGAAGATCCATTACGTGTATATAGAGTAGCAAGGTTTGCTACAACTCTTCAATTTGAAGTAGAAGAAGAAACATTAAAGATGATGAACAGTTTAAAAGATGAACTTAATACTTTATCACCAGAAAGAGTATTTATGGAATTTAGTAAAGCATTATCAAAACAAAAACCATCTATATTTTTTGAAGTATTAAAAAAAGCTAATGTGTTAGATGTTCATTTCAAAGAAATATATGATTTGATAGGTGCATTGCAACCTATTGAACATCATCCAGAAGGAGATAGTTTTAATCATACAATGTTAGTAGTAGATAAAGCTGCAGAGCAGACAGATAATTTAGAGATTCGTTTTGCAAGTTTAGTTCATGATTTAGGAAAAGGAATAACTCCAAAGAAGGAATATCCACATCACTATGGACATGAAATAAAAGGTGTTAATTTAGTTGTTCAGTTTGGAAATAAATTAAAAGTGCCAACAAGATGGATAAATAGTGGCAAAGTTGCTTGTAGAGAACATATGAGAGGCGGTATATTTTATAAAATGAGACCTTCAAAAAAAGTAGAATTTATTGAAAGAGTTGCTAAGTCTAGTATAGGTTTACATGGTCTTCAAATAGTTGTTAATTCTGATAAATTAAGTAGTAGAAACATCGATGAAGGAAGTATTGATTTTGAAACAATTGGTAATAAGTGTTTAGAAGAAATTAATGGGAAATTTATAAAGCGTAAATATCATATTATTGAAGGTACAGAATTTGGAAATAAATTACATCAAGAGAGAATTGAATGGATGAAAAAAACATAAGAGGGATTTTGGGTCCAGGACCCTTTTTCCCTCTTATATTAAATTCTAGGATAAGGTTTTTGCTCATCTGTTAATCCTAATAAATAATCTATACTTGTATCAAGAAATAGTGCAAGTTTTTTTAATGCGTTTATTGGGATATTTATTTTACCTAATTCATATTTGCTATAATTTGTTTGAGATATATTTAATAATTCAGCTATATCTTTTTGTAATAAATCTTTGTCTTCTCTTAAATCTCTAATTCTTAACACCTAAAATCACCTCTTAATTATATTATAAAAAAGTTAAAATATAACAATTGACAAAAAGTTATATTTTAACTATAATTAAAGTATAAAAGTTAAAATATAACTATATAGGAGGAACAAATGAAAAACTATTCTAAAAGAGTGTTAATAATATTAGTAATTACTATAGTGATTTTACTAATATTTGCAGGAATAACAATAATTCAATTAGCAGGAAATAAATTATTTGAAAAAAAAGAATTACTTGCTTCACAGATAGATGATATTCAATTTTCTTATGAAAAAATAGAAATAGCAATTAAAAAAATGGCAATACTAATAACTATAAAAGATGAAAAAAATGGGATTAGTCAAATAGAATATCCAGATGGAGATATATTACAATGTAATGGCAGAAATGAAATAGCAATAGATTTAGAAATTAATAGTAATGAAGAATATAAATTTAAAATTACATCAAATAATGGTTATGTAAAAGAAGTGTTGATATATGAAGAAGACCAAATTCTACCACAAACATTGAGGAACCAATGGAACTTAGGAGTAGAACATGAAAACCTTGAAATATATCAAGGAACACCAGTTTATAATGGAATAGAAGAAGGTGCATATTTACAAAATTCTGTGATTGCAACTAAAGAAAATTATGCATTTAATGGAGAATATACTGTTATACTAGAAGCAAAAAATATAGTAAATAATGGTTGGGGATTTATGTTAACAGAAGGGCATGCTGCTGCCAATATGAGTAGTTACTTCTGGGGGCTTTGCGCAGGAACTAATGGTAGTCATTTTGCTTCTACTGGAGGAGGAGATAGATATCAAATTTGGTATGGACCACTTTTACGAGATGATAAATGGCATAGACATACTATTAAATTTGATGGAACAACTTTTTCATATTTTATAGATAATTTAAAAATAGGATTTAATAATAGCAATAGCCCTAAAAATACTAAATTATTTATTGGAGGAATAAGTAATTCAGGTTCATCATATGGATCTAATTATTGGGGATATGGAAATGGACATTATAGAAACTTGGTAATATATGATGGTGCATTATCTGATTATGCAATAAATAATTATACATTTGACAGCTAAAATAGCAGGAATATTAATATCAGCATTAACTAAATCTTATTGGTATAGAACATTGTCTTTTTATAATTGGAGGAACAAGCAAATATGTGAGAGTGGTTATATTGATAAACTTATAAAATAAAATGGCATATTTTATGCCATTTTTTCTTTAGTTAGTAAGAAGTATGAGATATGAGTGGAATTTTATGGAAAATAATACCAAACTCTTGTTTTTAGAGAAAAAATGTTGTATAATGATTTAAATTGGTCAATTAAGACAGTACTTTATTGACTATTTCTTAATTTTAATTATGGGGGATAAAAATGAATGATAAAATAATAATAAAAGGAGCAAAAGAACACAACTTAAAAAACATAAATTTAGAAATACCAAGAGACAAGATGGTAGTAGTAACTGGGCTATCAGGGTCAGGAAAATCATCATTAGCATTTGACACACTATATGCAGAAGGACAAAGAAGATATGTAGAAAGTTTATCATCTTATGCAAGACAATTTTTAGGAATAATGGAAAAGCCAGATGTAGAATCAATAGAAGGGCTATCACCAGCAATATCAATAGACCAAAAAACTACGTCAAAAAATCCACGTTCAACAGTTGGAACAGTTACAGAAATATATGATTATGTACGTTTATTATATGCAAATATAGGTGTACCATATTGTCCAAACTGCGGTAAAAAAATTGAAAAACAATCAATAGACCAAATTATTGATAATATATTAAGCTTGCCAGAAGGAACAAAAATACAAATACTAGCACCAGTTGTAAGGAGCAGAAAGGGGGAATTTGTAAAACAACTAGAAGGATACCAAAAAGATGGCTTTGTAAGAGCAAGAATTGATGGTGAAGTTTATGAATTATCAGATGAAATTAAATTAGATAAAAATAAAAAACATGAAATAGAGTTAATTGTAGATAGATTAGTTGTAAAAGAAGATATTAGAAGTAGATTAACAGAATCTGTTGAAACAGCCCTAAAACATGCAGAAAATTTAGTATTAGTAGATATTAAAGAAAAAGATGGAGACAAAATGGTATTATACAGTTCAAATTATGCTTGTCCAGACTGTGGTTTTAGCTTTCCAGAAATTACACCAAGAATGTTTTCTTTTAATAACCCTTATGGTGCATGTCCAGACTGTATGGGAATTGGTTACTTAATGAAAATGGATGAAGATTTAATTATACCAGATAAAAATAAAACTTTATATGAAGGTGTAAAAGCTTTTGGTTCAAGTGTTATGAAAAAAGCAGACACTATGGCAAAAATGTATTTTGAAAGTATCGCAAGACATTATGATGTTGATATTGCTGTACCAATAAAAAAACTACCAAGATGGTTTTTAGAAAAAATATTATATGGTACAGGAGAAGAAAAAATTGATTTTGAATATTCATCTGCAGCAGGAGTAAGAAAATTTACTGCACCTTTTGAAGGGGTATTACCAACACTTGACAGACGTCATAGTGAAACAAAATCTCAAGGAATGAGAACATTTTATGAAATGTATATGACAAACTCAAATTGTCATACTTGTAATGGAGCAAGACTTAAGAAAGAAATTTTATGTATTAAAATTGGAGATAAAAATATAAATGAAATTACAGATATGTCAATAAAAGCAATGAAGGAGTTTTTAGATAATTTAAAATTAACAAAAAAAGAAATGATGATAGCAGATTTAATTTTAAAAGAAATTCATTCAAGACTTCAATTTTTAATAGATGTTGGACTAGAATATTTAACTCTATCAAGAGCAGCAGGAACACTATCAGGAGGAGAAGCTCAACGTATTCGTTTAGCAACTCAAATTGGTTCAGGATTAACAGGAGTTATGTATATATTAGATGAGCCAAGTATTGGTTTACATCAAAGAGATAATGATAAGTTAATTGCAACACTAAAAAAATTAAGAGATTTAGGAAATACATTACTTGTAGTAGAACATGATGAAGATACTATGTATGCAGCAGACCAAATTATAGATATTGGACCAGGTGCAGGAGTTCATGGTGGAAATGTTATGGCTCAAGGTACTGCAGAAGAAATTAAACAAGTTAAAGACTCAATTACAGGGCAATACTTAAGTGGTAGAAAAAAAATTGAAGTACCAAAAAACAGAAGAAAACATACAAAAACTAAGGTAATAGAAGTAAAAAATGCAGTAGAAAATAATTTAAAAAATATAAGTGTCAAATTTCCTTTAGGAGTGTTTAATTGTGTAACAGGTGTATCTGGCTCAGGAAAATCAACACTTATAAATGAAGTATTATACAAAACAGTTGCAAAAGAATTAAATGGAGCAAGTGAAAAACCAGGAAAATGTAAAGAGGTAAAAGGTTTAGACCAAATTGACAAAATTATAAATATAGACCAATCACCAATAGGAAGAACACCACGTTCAAATCCTGCAACATACACAGGAGTATTTGATTTAATCAGAGATATTTTTGCAGGAACAAATGAAGCAAAAATGCGTGGATTTGAAAAAGGAAGATTTAGTTTTAATGTATCAGGTGGAAGATGTGAAAGCTGTAATGGTGATGGTGTGCATAAAATAGAAATGCACTTTTTGCCAGATGTTTATGTACCTTGTGAAATATGTAAAGGTAAAAGATACAATCATGAAACATTAGAAGTAAAATATAAAGGAAAGACTATTGCAGATATATTAGATATGACAGTAGAGGAAGCATTAGAGTTTTTTGATAAAATACCAAAAATAAAACAAAAAATACAAACATTAAATGATGTTGGTTTAGGATATATAAAATTAGGTCAACCATCAACAACATTGTCAGGTGGAGAGGCTCAAAGAGTAAAACTTGCAACAGAACTTTCTAAAAAAGCAACTGGCAAAACTTTATATATTTTAGATGAACCAACAACAGGTCTTCATATAGCAGATGTTCATAAATTAGTAGATATTTTGCAAAGATTGGTGGATACTGGAAATACTATTATAGTAATTGAACATAATTTAGATTTAATAAAGACAGCTGACCATATTATTGATTTAGGTCCAGAAGGTGGAGATGGTGGAGGACAAGTTGTAGCAATTGGAACTCCAGAACAGATATGTAAAAATGAACAAAGTTATACAGGAAAGTTTTTGAAGAAATATTTAGAAAGCTAAACAAAAGTGAGAGGGAAAAAGGGTCCAGGACAAAAATTCCCTCTTTTATAAAAGTAAAAATAAAGAGGGAATTTTTGTCCTGGACCCTTTTTCCCTCTCACTTTTATAAAAAATACTAGACAAAAGAAATAAAAAGATATATAATTATGACTAAATACAAAAACTAAGAAAAAGAGAAGTACATTTAAGCACTGATTTCAAGAGAATAGAAGTATTTGCTGAGAGCTTCTAAAATTAAGATAAATGGAAGTAACTTTTGAGTTGATAGTCCGAAAATAAACTTAAGACTATTCGTATAGCTACGTTAAAAGCTAATGAGATGTTATCTAAAAAAATATAGGAAATCAAATTTAAGAGATTTTCTATTA
Organism: Clostridia bacterium; assembly: GCA_022794055.1. Classification (GTDB taxonomy): domain Bacteria; phylum Bacillota; class Clostridia; order TANB77; family CAG-508; genus CAG-269. The sequence goes on along the minus strand of JAAWEA010000039.1, from coordinate 3,321 downwards.
AAAAATACAAGATAATAAGTAAGGTGGTACCGTGAGAAATATAGCTCGCCCTTATCATAGTTAGTGATAAGGTGCGAGTTTTTTTGTACCCAAAAGTGATTAATAGGAGGTGAAAAAATGTTAAATAATAAGTATAATTGTATAATGATGCTACCCCAAAATGTAACAGAAAAATTACATATCTGGCACGCATTAGATGATACAATACAAGATATTTTAATAAGATTTAAAAGAATGCAAGGATTTAATACATTATGGCTAATAGGTTCTGACCATTCAGCAATAGCAACAAAAGTAAAAGTTGTTGCTAAAATGAAAGAGGAAGAAGGCTTGACAAAAGCTGATATTACAATAGAACAATTTATAGAATTATATAATAAAGGTAAAGAAGACAAATATATAATAGTTGCAACAACAAGACCAGAAACAATGATTGGAGATACGGAAGTTGCAGTAAATTCAGATGATGAGAGATACAAAGATTTAATAGGCAAAAAGTGTATATTACCAAAACTATTTAGTACACAAATCTTGAAATATTTGAAATTAAAGGGATTTGTGAAATTGATAACTAATTATTTTAATGAAAATAGAAGGGAGTTAGTAGTATGTTAGATAAAAAATATAATGCAGAGGAAAAAGAAAAAAAATGGTTAGACTACTGGAAAGATAATAAGATTTATGAATTCAAAAGAGATGATAAAGAAGTATATTCAATAGATACACCACCACCAACAGTTAATGGAAAAATACATATAGGACATATATTCTCATATACTCAAACAGAAATGTTAGCTAGATATAAAAGATTAAGAGGATATAATATTTTTTACCCATTTGGATTTGATGATAATGGATTGCCTAGTGAAAGATTAGTAGAAAAAGAACAAGGTAAAAGAGCTCACGAAATTGGTAGAGAAGAATTTTCAAAACTATGCTATGAAACTACTGACAAATATGAGGCTAACTTCCAAGAGTTATTTAGTAAAATGGGAGTAAGTACAGATTGGGATATACATTATAAAACAGTAAGTCCTTCTACTATAAAAATAAGTCAAGCATCATTTTTAGACTTAAAAGAAAAAGGACATTGCTATCATAAAGAAAGTCCAGCATTATGGTGTAATGAATGTTTAACATCAATAGCACAAGCAGAGTTGGAAACTAAAACAATAAAGACTACTTTTAACTATGTTAATTTTAGAACTGTTGAAGATAATGAAGAATTTACTATTGCTACAACAAGACCAGAATTATTACCAGCTATTGTATGTGTATTTGTTAATCCAGAAGATGAAAAGCATAATCATTTAATAGGTAAGACTGCACATATTCCAGTTATAGATGTAGAAGTTCCAATAATGGCAGATGAAAAGGTTGCTATAGATAAAGGTACTGGAGTAGTTATGTGTTGTACTTTTGGAGATCAGACAGACATTGAATGGTGGAAAAAATACAATTTACCATTAAAATATATATTCACAGATAATGGAAGAATAATTGATTCAGTTCCAAATTATGGTGGATTAAAAATCAAAGAAGCAAGAAAACAAATAATTGAAGATTTACAAGCAGGTGGATACATAGTAAAAATAGAGGAATTAGAACACGAAGTTCAAACACACGAAAGATGTGGAAAAGAAGTTGAGTATTCAGTAATGAAACAATGGTTTATTGATATAATGAATCATAAAGAAGATTTCATTAAAATTGGAAATGAAATTAAATGGCATCCAGCATATATGCACTCACGATATGATGAATGGGTTAATAATGTTGCTTGGGATTGGTGTATTTCAAGACAAAGATATTTTGGAGTTCCGTTCCCAGTGTGGTATTGTAAAGAGTGTGGTGAGCCTATTTTTGCAAATGTTGAAGATTTACCTGTTAATCCATTAGTAGATTCACCAAAAATTACAAAGTGCCATAAATGTGGATGTAATGAATTTGAAGCAGAAACAGATGTAATGGATACTTGGGCGACTTCTTCTGTAACTCCACTTATTAATATGAGATATGGAGAAGAAGAAAATTATGAAGATATTTTGAAACCTATGAGTTTAAGAACAAATGCAAGTGAAATAATTAGAACTTGGGATTTCTATACAATAGTAAAGAGCTTTTACCACTTCGGACAAAGACCTTGGGATAATGTAATGATTTCTGGATTTGTTATGGCTAATAAAGGTGAAAAAATTAGTAAGAGCAAAGGTAATAGTAAACACGAGCCTATGGATTTAATAAAACAATATTCTGCAGATGTTATTAGATACTGGGCAGGAACTGGAAGATTAGGAACAGATATTGTATTTAGTGAAGAAACATTACTTCGTGGAAAGAAATTAATTAATAAGATTTGGAATGTCTCAAAATTTATTGAAATGCACTTAACAGATTATGAAGATAAAGAATTTAATGATTTTGAATATGTTGATAAATGGATACTAGGTCGTTTTCAAGAAATGGAAAAACAATTTATTGACTATTTAGAAGAATATGAAGTTGGACTAGCATTAAATATACTAGAAAAATTCTTCTGGGAGTTCTGTGATAATTATATAGAAATAGTAAAACATAGATTATATAGACCAGAAGAATTTGGAGATACTCCAAGATATAGTGGGCAAAAAACAGTATATACATTGTTATATAAATTATTACAAGACTTTAGTATATTCTTCCCATTTATAACAGAAGAAATATTCCAAGAATTATATCATAATAACAATTCTATTCATACTACAGAAATACAATCTTTGGATTATAATTTTAATAAAGAAATTGAATTAGGAAATCAAATGATGGAAATTATAAGTCAAGCGAGAGGAACAAAAACAAATAACAATGTATCATTAAAAACTCCAATAAAGAAACTATCAATAGGAGCAAGTGAAGAATTAAAATATGCTATAGAGAAATCAATAAAAGATTTTAAAGCTACTTTATTTATTGAAAATTTAGAAACAAAAGAAATTGCTAAAGATTATGAAGTTTATGATATAGAATTAGTTTTAGAAGAAAAAGAACAATAGATAATTAGCAATAAAAAACCAAATATACTATTATAAAATGCAAATAAAAAATAGTAATTTGGAGGGGAGATAAGAAAATGAAAGAGTTATTAGATTTTGCAGTTTTAATAATAATATATTTTTGGAAATTTTATAAGAAATGGAAAGAAAAAGGTAGAGATGTACTGCTTGTAAATACTTTAATGTATATATACTTATCTTTTGTATTATTTTTTACCTTAATGCCTATAGTAACATCTTTACCATTTATATTTAATCACCCATACGATTCAATGAATTTAGTTCCATT
>JAAWEA010000038.1 GCA_022794055.1 Clostridia bacterium | reverse complement strand
GTTTGGTACAAATTCTTAGGTTAAAGAATTGCACCGCTTCGGTTTATTCTCTAAAGGATTTACTGTTTACTTTTCAATGTACTTTGTTCTTTTTTGTCGTAGAACAATTTGTATTTTACTATAAGTTTTTTACTTTGTCAACACTTTTTTAAAATTTTTTTAAAAAATATTTTTAAGTATAATTTTTTTATACTTTTTAGATGACTAAGTTAAATATTAACACCTTTTATATTTAAAGTCAATACTTTTTTCTTAGTATTTTTTACCAAATTATACTTTTTGTTTAGAATGGCTATAATTTATTATTAAAATTTAATTTTTAAATTTTAAAGAGGCTTGAATTTTACAAACCTCTTTTAATTTATTCATCACTTTCGATTTTTATTCTTATTATCCTAACTAATTTATTGTCATCATATTCTAGTGAAACTGTATAAGTATCTCTATCATTAAAATTTAGATATTCTAATAAATCTTCTTCTTTTTCTTTATTTGTAGATTTTTCTTTAATTGAAATCAATATTTCCTTTATATTAGCTTTGTATTTTTTTGCATCTTCACTGTTGCTATCATTTAATTTATCTATTTCTAAATCCTCTATTGTTCCATCTTTTAATAAAATTTTCATGTCATCAAAATTATTTGATACTTCTTGCATTAATGTTTCTATATGTTCCTTTTTTAAGTCAGTACTTGCAAAAAATTCAAATTTAGAATTAAATCTTTTCCTTTCAATGTCTGTAACTTCAACATTTCCTGGTAAATTAATAGTATTTTGTTTGATTATACCTAAATTTTTAAACATTTTTGTGTAATCTTCTAAAGTTATTTCTTCTGATAAATGTTTTAATTGCTCTTCTAGATTTTGATTTAAGATTGCTATAATTTTTTGTTTTTGAGATTTATTTAGATTATCTAATTCGATATTATTTTCTCCTAATGACATTTTCTTTTGTAATTGTTCTAAAAAATCTATATTATTATTAATTGTTAAAATTGAATCATATTTTTGATTTCCAATCTTTATATCAGTTGTTTTTTCTAAGTGATTATTTGTAAGACTTTCTTTATAATTAAAACTAATAGTATTAATAATTTCATTATTTTGTACAGATGTGTATTCCATAATAATATCTGAAGAATTTTTTTCAATTTTTAAGGTTTTTTCTTCTGTATTTTCTTCTAATAAAATTTGATTTATTTTAATGGCAGATTCATTATATAAGTCTAATGTAATTTTATTAGCTGTTCTTTCAATATTAGTTCTTACTGTTTTACCTTTGCTTTCATAAACAGTAATTTTAACTTCATCATTTCCTATATTATTGTTTTGTATTTCTTCAATTTTCTCTTGTATATAGCCAATAAACAATTCTTTTAATTCTTTTCCTTTAATGTTACTCTCTTCACTACTAATTTCTTCAAGATAATTTACTATTTTATCTATTTTAGACAAAATAATCTCATCTTGTTGTATTTGTTCTAAAACTTTTATATACATATTGTTGTATTCCTCAAAAGTAAGTGTAATTGAGTACGCATTTGTTTGGACATCTTGATTATTAACTGTAATAAGAGTATTTCTTTGTTTATCATATCTATCTTTAGTTACATTCATTTGTATAATGTTCAAATAAGTATTCAATAACTCCTTTTTTTCTTCTTCTGAAAAATCTATTAAATCTATTGTATCTATTTTAGATACAATATCTTCTATTTCTTTTACTTGAAAAGATTTATTTTCTTCATTTTCTTCTACATTTTCTGTTGATACAAATTGTTTTATTCCATTTAATCTAACTGCATAAATTTTATTATCTGTTAAAGTTTCTATTCTAAAAAGATTTTCTTCATCTTCTTCCAAATTTCCTATCAAAATGTCTCTATACGAATATTCATTTGATTTATCTACATTATTTGTAACTTTTACTCCAATTTTGTTGATTATATTTTCTGTATTTTCATCACTTGTTTCTTTATTTTCTGTATATTTTATATTTGCTTTTAAACTTGAAGTATAAGGATTTGTTTCTAACATAGATTTTACTTCAGGATTAGCTTTAATATTTAACAAATCAATCATTTCAAAATTTTGTGCAAAATATTTTGAAAATAATATCTCATTTGATTTAAACATATCTGTTTTAAAATACATAATTGCAAATGTTGTTGCAATTATAATAGATATAATACTTAAAGTTACTACAATTATAATACTTTTCTTCTTTGAACTCATGTATTATTTCCTCCTAAATTATTGGTACTTATGATACTATTATAACATTTTAATTCATTTTTCGCAATGTTTTACTTTACTCCTCTTTGCTTAACTGATTCATAAATAACTATTCCAGCAGAAACAGAAGCGTTTAAAGATTCAATCTTTCCCTTCATTGGAATTTTTACTAGAAAATCGCAATTTTTTCTTACTTTATCACTTATTCCTGTTCCTTCATTTCCAATAACAATTCCTAAAGCTCCTGTTAAATCTTGATTGTAGTAGTATTTATCTGTATTTATATCAGTACCACATATCCATAATCCTTCTTCTTTTAATTTCTGAATTGAATCTGATATATTTGTTACTCTTGCTATTTTTATATGTTGAACCGCTCCTGCTGAGGCTTTGTTTACAGTGCTATTAACTGATGCTGCTCTTCTTTTTGGAATAATTACTCCATGTACACCAGCTGTTTCAGCAGTTCTGATAATAGAGCCTAAATTATGAGGATCTTCTATTCCATCCAAAATTAATACAAATGGTTCTTCTTTTTTTTCTTTTGCAACTTCTAAAATATTTTCAATTTCACAATATTCGTAAGGTGGAACAATTGCTATTACTCCCTGATAATTTTTATTTTGTGAGATTTCATCCATTTGCCTTTTGTCTTTTTCTACTAAAATAATCCCTCTTTCTTTTGCGATAGCAATTATTTTATTTATTGATCCATGTCTTTCACCTTTTGTTATAAATATTTTATTAATATCTTTTTCACTTTCTAGTAATTCTAATACTGAATTTCTTCCTTCTATTTGGTCATCATAGTTTTTCTCTTGCATATTTCCTCCTATTTTTATTCATCATCTAATTTTAAAACTGATAAGAATGCTTCTTGTGGTACTTCTACATTACCTATTTCACGCATCTTCTTTTTACCTCTTTTTTGCTTTTCTAATAACTTCTTCTTTCTTGTTACATCTCCACCATAGCACTTAGCAAGTACATCTTTTCTCATTGCTGATATTGTTTCTCTTGCTATTATTTGTCCTCCAATAACTGCTTGAATTGGAATAGTAAATAATTTTCTAGGTATAACTGTTTTTAATTTTTCTACCATTTTCTTTCCTCTAGAATAGCTACTGTCTTTATGAACAATAAATGAAAGTGCATCTACTGGTTCTCCATTTATATGAATATCTAATTTTACTAGATTTGATCTTCTATATTCTTTAAATTCATAGTCAAATGAAGCATATCCTTTTGTTTTAGATTTTAGATTGTCAAAAAAGTCATAAATAATTTCATTTAATGGCATTTCATATACAAGAGTAACTCTATTTTCATCTAAATATTTCATGTCAATGTAAACTCCACGTCTATTTTGGCATATTTCCATTATATTTCCTACATATTCTTTTGGTGTTAGAATATTAGCTGTTACATAAGGTTCTTCTATAAAAGAAATTTCTTGTGGTGCTGGTAATTCTGTTGGATTATAAATTTCTTCTACTTCTCCTGTTGTTTTATATACTTTATAGATAACTGATGGTGCTGTTGTTATTAGTCCTAAATCAAATTCTCTGTCTAATCTTTCTTCAATTATTTCTAAATGTAGTAATCCTAAAAATCCACATCTAAATCCAAAACCTAATGCTGCTGATGTTTCAGGTTCATATTCTAATGCTGCATCATTTAATTGTAGTTTTTCTAATGCTACTTTTAAGTTTTCATATTCACTTCCATCAATTGGATATAATCCGCAATATACCATTGGTGTTACTTTTTTATATCCTTTTAATGGTTTGTCTACTGGATTATTGTTAATTGTTACTGTGTCCCCTACATTGATATCTGATAAACTTTTTATACTTGCTGCAATATATCCTACTTCTCCTGCTTTAATTTGTTTTGCTGGCATATAAGCTCCTGGTGTAAAATAACCTACTTCTGCTACTGTAAAAACTTTGTTGGTTGCCATTAGTTTGATTTCATCCCCTACTTTTACTTGTCCATCTACAACTCTTACATAAGCAACTGCTCCTTTATAATTGTCATAATAAGAGTCAAAAATTAAGCATGAGGTTTTTTCATTTTCATTTCCTTTTGGTGCTGGTAAATCTTTTACAATTCTTTCTAATACTTCTTCTACATTTAATCCGGATTTTGCTGATATACATGGTGCATCTTCTGCTGGAATTCCTATTATGTCTTCTATTTCTTTTTTCACTTCATCTGGTCTAGCATTTGGTAAATCAATTTTATTGATTACTGGTAATATTTCCAAATTGTTATCTATTGCTAAATATACATTTGCTAGTGTTTGTGCTTCTACTCCTTGGCTTGAGTCTACTACTAATATTGCTCCATCACACGCAGCTAAGCTTCTTGAAACTTCATAATTAAAGTCTACATGCCCTGGTGTGTCAATTAGATTAAGTTCATATTCTTCTCCATTTTTTGCTTTATATATCATTCTTACTGCTTGTGATTTTATTGTTATTCCTCTTTCTTTTTCTATTTCCATATTGTCTAATACTTGACTTTCCATTTCTCTTTTTGAAAGTACTCCTGTCATTTCAATTAGTCGGTCTGCTAATGTTGATTTTCCATGATCTATATGTGCTATTATACTGAAATTTCTAATATGTTCTTGTCTTTTACTCATTTTTCCTCCTGTTTTGGCAAGCAACTATTGCCTTTTCATTTTTTTCATTATTTTAACATATTAAATTTAAAACTACAATAGAGAAAAAATAGGTTTTTCTTTACATTTTATGTTAAGTGTGTTATACTAATAGCAATACTTTTTGTTTTATCCTTAATTGGATAATAGTCTTTTAAATTTTAGGAGGTTAACTATGAAGAAAAAATTAAAACGGAACCTGTTGTTAGGAGTTTTCTTGGTAATTCTTTCATCCTTAACAGGATGTGGAGTTCATAAGCATTCAAATGTTTCTCAAGTGAAAGCAACTTTTGCCGACACTACAATTACAGTTTGTAGTTCAACTGATACAAATTTCAAGTTGTACATTGAGTTGAAAACAAATGGCAAAACAAGTTTCTTCACTACGGGAAAACTCGCTATTACCAGTACAGCTTCTCAAGCTTATGGCTTAAAAAATTTAGTAGGCAATTATATCTCGGATGATGCAGAAATAGTTTCCATTAAAGTGAAATCGGTTACTATAACAGATTGGGCAACAAACATACTTCTTATTTGTGTTGTAGCTTGTTTGATAGGATGTTTTTTAGGATGGCTTCGTTGCAATATATAATCTTTAATTTTTTATTCTAGTTGGTATAAAGTCTCAACATTTCTTTTATAGAACTGTTGAGGCTTTATACCATTATCCCTTCATACACATTATATACATTAGTATATCCCAGCTTTTCTAACATTATCTGTGCATTTTGGCTTCTATGCCCTGTTGAGCAATAAACTATAATAGTATCTTCAAAATTTGGAACCTGACTTTGTATTTTTTTTCTAATTTGATAATCTGGAATACAAATTGCCCCATCGACATGTCCTTCTCCATACTCTTGCGGACTTCTTACATCAATTATTATAGCTCCTTGTTTTTGATAGTTTTCTATGTCTTCTTTTTTTATGTCTTTTCTATCATCAAAGCTTCTTTTTAATTCAAAATTTTTCTCAATCATGTATTTTACTCTTCTAAACATCTTTTTAACCTCAACAAAAAATAATACTCTTATATTATATTTAAGAGTACTATTTTTGGTTATTATTTTGATGGAATTGCTAAATATGGAGAAAGTGTTCCTGCAAGTTTAGAAATTGGCATTGATTGAAGCCATACTGTTCCTGGTCCTTGTAGTGTTGTTAAAAATAAACCTTCTCCTCCAAATAATACATTTTTTACACCTTTTACTGTTGTTATATCTAGTGAAACCTGTTCTGTCATTGCTGCTACATAACCATTGTCTACTTTTATTATTTCTCCAGCTTGTAATTCTTTTTTTACAATATTTCCATCTAATTCTAAGAATGCTTTTCCTGGTCCTGTGATTTTTTGCATAATAAATCCTTCTCCTCCAAAAAAGCCTGCTCCTAGTTTTTTTCTAAAGTGCATTTTCATATCAACTGATTTTTCTGCACACATAAAAGCTTTTTTCTGGCATATTATGCTTTCTCCATTACTTAAATTAAATTCTAAAATTTGTCCTGGAAATGATGATGCAAATGCTATTTCTTCATTATCTTTTTCTGCTGTATATGTATTCATGAAAATAGATTCTCCTGAAAAGGCTCTTCCAAGTCCTTTCATTATTCCTCCATTTGTATTTGTTTCCATTTTTATGTCTTTTGACATCCAACTCATTCCACCAGCTTCTGTATAAACTTGTTCTCCTTTTTGTAGCTTACATGTTAATACTGGTAAAAAACTTCCTGATATTTCTGTTTGCATTTTTATCTCCCCTTTCAGATTTTTATTTTATCATAATCAATTTTTCATTACAAGTTTTTTCGAGTTAATCATTTTGCTTTCTTCTATTACTTCCATACTATCATTTAATTCTGTTTCTATCTTTTTATCTGGATTTGTGCTTAATGGTAAATTTTCAAATTTATATAACTTACTATAACATTTTATTATATTTAATATATTATCATAAAACTCTAATTCTCACAATATTATTCGACATTTTTATACTTTGTTATATATAAATTAATATACTTTCTATATATCTTTTTTGTTATTGTGCATAATTATGTCATCTTTTCTTTTTTATGTTTCCTACTTTTCTTACTATTTTTTTAATGTTACTATGTTATGTTTTTTGTGGATACTGTGGATAACTGTGTGAATAACTTAAATTTGTTGTTTTTTTTTATAAAGTTATTCACATATACATGTGAATATATTTTTTTAACAATTATTTACATTTATGTATTAAGTTTTTATGTGTACTTATTAATTTTAACAATAATTATTAATTTAAAAAATAGTAAGATTTAAATTAATAAAATCTTACTATCTTTTTTTTATAAATTTAATATAAATAATTAAAAAGCTATAAAATAAATTACACTTATGATTTCTAATATGGTAATAAGTGGAAATCCTATAATAAATGCTATCTTCTGTGTCTTATGTCTAAAAGTATACATTCCAGCAATTGTACCAATTCCTCCACCTAAAGCTGTAACAATAAATAATGTCTTTTCTGGAATTCTCCATTTCCCCTTTTTTGCTTTTTGTTTATCTATATACATAATTAAAAATCCTATAATGTTTATAACAATAAAATAAATTATGATATTTTGTATTGTAAATATGTTCTGTAATTCTTGCATTTTTTCCTCCTTCTTTAAAAATTTCTATCGAAATTTTGTACAAGTTATTCGTAATTGTCTTATTTTAAACGGCTAACTTAGTCAAATAAGCTTGTTTGATTACTTTGACTCATTCCATCTAAGCATCCAAATTCTTTTAATACTTCTGCTCCTGAATTTCCTACTTTTGCTCTTATTTTCATATCATCTATTGACATGAATTTTCCATCTTTTCTTGCTTTTACAATTCCTTCAGCTGCAACAGTTCCAAAGCCTGGTAAACTATTTAGTGGTGGTCTTAATTTATCATTTTCTATTGTAAATTTTGATGCTTCTGATTTATATAAATCTACTGGCAAAAATTCAAAACCTCTTTCATACATTTCTAGTACTATTTCTAAATCGTCATACATTTCAAGCTCTGCATTAGTTGCTTCTTTCTTTTGGTTTTTGACTTCAATTTCTTTCATTTTATTTTTTACTTTTTCTTTTCCAAAAATCATATATTGTGCATCAAATGCTTTCGCACGTATTGAATAATATGCTGCATAATATGCTAGTGGAATATGTACTTTGAACCATGCTATTCTAAAGGCATTTGTTACATAAGCTGCTGCATGTGCTTTTGGGAACATGTATTTTATTTTTTCACATGATTTTATATACCAATCTGGTACATCATGTTCTTGCATAAGTGGTATGTATTCATCTTTCCATTTTGGTTCTTTTCCTTTTGCAACTTTTCCTTTACGGACTGATTCCATTATTTTAAATGCTTTATCTGGTGGCAATCCTTTTTTTATTAAATAAATCATAATGTCATCACGACAACAAATTGCTTCTTGAAGTGTTACAATCCCTTGTTCTATCAATGATTTGGCATTTCCAACCCATACATCTGTACCATGTGATAAACCTGATAAGCGTATCAATTCATCAAAGGTTGTTGGTTTTGTATCTAAAAGCATCCCTCTTGCAAATTTTGTTCCATATTCTGGTATTCCATAAGTTCCAACTTCTGAACGTATTTGTTCTGGTGTTACTCCAAGTGCTTCTGTAGAATTAAATATTGACATTGTTTCTTTATCATCTAATGGAATATCTGTTGGAGCTTTACCAGTTAAATCTTGTAACATACGAATAACTGTTGGATCGTCGTGTCCTAGTATATCTAGTTTAAGTAAGTTACCATCTATTGAGTGGTAATCAAAATGTGTTGTTACAATATCTGAGTTTGCATCATCTGCTGGATGTTGTACAGGTGTAAATTCATAAATTTCTCTTCCCTTTGGTACTACTATAATTCCTCCTGGGTGCTGACCTGTTGTTCTTTTTATTCCTGTACACCCCACAGATACCCTTTGCATTTCTGCCCTGTTCATTGGAATTCCTCTTTCTTCATAATATCCTTTTACATATCCAAATGCTGTTTTATCTGCTACTGTACCTACTGTTCCAGCTTTAAATGTTGTTCCTTTTCCAAATATAACTTCAGTATATTTATGGGCTTTTGCTTGATATTCTCCTGAAAAGTTTAAGTCTATATCTGGCTCTTTATCTCCATTAAATCCTAAAAAGGTTTCAAATGGAATATCCATACCATCTTTTGTTAATTTATGACCACATTTTGGACAATCTTTATCTGGTAAATCAAATCCATTTTGAACTCCATAGTCTGTAAAATCTGAATATTTACAGTTTGGACATCTATAATGCGGTATTAACGAATTTACTTCTGTAATACCTGTCATAAATGCTGCTAAAGATGAACCTACTGAACCTCTTGAACCAACTATATATCCATCTTCATTTGATTTCCATACTAATTTTTGTGCTATAATATACATTACTGAATATCCATTACTAATTATGGAATCTAGTTCTTTATCTAGTCTTGATTGTACTATCTCTGGTAATGGGTCTCCATACATCTCATGTGCTTTTTCATAAGCTATTCTTCTTATGTCTTCTTCACATCCTGGAATATGTGGCGGACATTTTTCAGGAGAAATTGGACTTATTTTTTCACACATATCTGCTACTTTATTTGTATTTGTTACTACTACTTCATAAGCTTTTTCTTCACCTAAATACTTAAATTCTTCTAACATTTCTTCAGTTGTTCTAAAGTACAATGGTGCTTGGTTATCTGCATCTGGATATTTTTGACCTGCTTCCAAAATTCTTCTATATATTTCATCTTGTGGATCCATAAAATGTACATCACAGGTTGCAACAACTGGTTTATTTAACTTTTCTCCTAAACTGACAATTTTTCTATTTATATCTCTAAGTTCTTCTTCATCACGCATTTTTCCATTTCTTATTAAAAATTCATTATTCTTAATTGGTTGAATTTCTAAATAATCATAATCTGATGCTATTTCTTCAATTTCTTCATCTGTTTTTCCAAGTTCTATTGCTTGATATAATTCTCCAGCTTCACATGCACTTCCTAAAATTAATCCTTCTGAATATTTTTTATATAGACTTTTTAATATTCTAGGTCTTCTATAAAAATAATGTAAATGTGATAAAGAAACTAATTTATATAGATTTTTTAATCCAACATAATTTTTAGCTAAGATAATGGCATGATATGTTTTTAGTTTTTTATATTCATCTTTTTTAGTTTCTTCATCTGCTGCTACCAAGTCAATATCATCTATAGTTTTTGCCCCTTTATCTTTTAACATATCTATCATAACTCTAAATACTTTTACAGTTGTATCCACATCATCTAATGCTCTATGTGCTACTTCAACCTTTATACCTAAATTTTCTGCAATTTTTCCTAATTTATATTTTTTGTATTCTGGAAATAAATCTTTTGCTAAACTTAATGTATCTAAATAGGTATATTTAAAATCATATCCTAAAACTTTGGCGTTTTGTTTTAAAAATCCAACATCAAAATTAGCATTATGTGCAACAATTACCGTTTCTTTTGAGTCTCCCAAAAATTCCAGCATTTTAGGAAATACTTTATCTATAGTTTCTGCTCCTGCTACCATTTCATCTGTAATATTTGTAACCGCTGTAACTCTTTCTGGAATATGTTTTTCAGGATTTACAAAACAACTAAACTCATCTATTACTTCTCCATTTTTAAATTTCATTATTCCAATTTCAGTTATTTTTTCATTTACTGCCGAAAATCCAGTTGTTTCTAAATCTAATACACAATAAGTTGTATCTAACGCTTGTCCTTTTGAGTCATAAACTGATTTTGTATTATCTGGTGCTAGATATGCTTCTACTCCATATATTACTTTTATGTCTGGGTTGTTATCTCCAACTAGATGATATGCTTCTGGAAATGCTTGTACAACTCCATGGTCTGTAATTGCAATTGACTTCATTCCCCATTTCATTGCTCTTTGTATTAAATCTGTTGCTGATGTTACTGCATCCATTTGACTCATCTTTGTGTGCATGTGTAGTTCTACTCTTTTTACTTCTGAATTGTCTTGCCTTATTTCTTTTTTTATACCTGTTGATTCAACTATTGTATTTGCTACTACTGTTAATTCATTTGAATAAGAATCCAATTGTGCTTTTCCTTCTATTTTGATTCCTTTTACTTTTCCAATTCTTTTTATAATTTTTTTTGCCCTATTTTTATCTAAAAATGCTTTACAAGTTAATGTACTTGAACCATCATATAAGTCAAAACTTAATAATATATTACCAGATTTTATTGGCTTATCTTCCATAAACATAACTTCACCATCTAATGATACTGTTCCATCTTCTTCTGTTAGTTCTGTAACTTTTACAAGTGGTGCTGTTATATTTATATTTTTTCCTAAAATTAAAGGTGTGTCTTCATCACCTTCTTCAGGCATTTCCGGAAAGTTTGCTTCAGTTGCTATTATTGTGTTAGATATTACTGTTACATCTCCTGCATAAGTGTCTAATCCTGCCTTTCCAATTATTTTTATTGCTTTTGCATTTTTTATTTCTTCACATATTTTATTTCCTTCTTTGCTATTAGCTGCAAATGATTTACAAGTTATTAATCCTGTTCCATCATAAAGTTCAAAAATAATCATTCCTTTTCCAGATTTTGTTTCTTTACATTCTACTGATATTATTCTTCCTTCTAAAGTTATTCTTGCATCATCTGCACTGATGTCTTTTATATTTTTTCTGTGTTCTTTTGCTCTTGATTTTTTTCCCATTAAATATACTTCTATTTCTTCTTTTATATTGATTTCTTGTTCCTCTTCTATATTAGTTTCCTCTGGTATGTATAAATCTCCATCTTGTGGTGGAATATAATCTGGGTCATTGTATTCTGGAACTTCTTGTTTTGCAAATTCAGGTATATTATTTTCAGAAATATTATGTGCTTCTAATTTTTCTATTTCTTTTTCTTCTAATTCTTTTATTTTTTGTTTATATTTAATTTCATCTTCTTTTGATATATCTTCTTCTAATTCAATTTTATAGTCTTTATTAAATATTTTTTTTATGACCTTTTGTAATTCAATGTCTGTTTTTTTAGTTTTTAAAAAGTCTGCTCCTTTTATGTGCATTTTTATTTGTATAATATTATCTTTTATTTCAATATTACTTTTTAATAATAACATTGGCTTCATTAATGGATATTTATGTGCCATATAGCAAATAATATTTTGCCATTCTTCTTTTACTGTTTTTAATTTTACATTTTCAGTATACTTTAGTACCGTATCAATATTATTAAACTTAAATCTTTCTTTTAAAAACTTTTCAAGATACCATATTTCTTTGACTTCTATATATTCATCTGATTGTATTGTAATTCCTAATGTGTTTGTTTTTTTTATTACTTCTAAATTTTCTATTTCTGCATCTATTATATTTGTTCTTACTTGGTAATCACTGAATATTTCTTTTACTTTTTTTGACATCCTTTTGTTCCTTTCTATCTGATTGCAAATGTGATTCTTACAACACTTAAATGTTCTTTTTGATTTATCCACTTAACAGCATTAAAGGTAAGGTGGCAATACACTCCACTTATTCTTATTTTTGTTATTACTATATAACATTATTAGATAGAATACAAGCGAACAAAGAACAAATTCTGAAAGAATTTTCTGTGTAATGTGTTTTGTTTTATAGGAAAAATTAAAACACTAGATTTTATAAATTTTCTCTAATGTTTTAATTTTTTATATTATTTCTATTCTGTCCTCAATGCCTCTACTGGATCTTTTTTACTTGCCATTTTAGCTGGAATCAAACCTGCAATCATAGTTAGTAACATACTAATAATCACTAAAATTATGCCCGCCTTAAATGGTACCATTGCATGTACTGAAACTTCTGTAACTGCATATATTACTGCATTAATTGGAATTGTAATTAATGTAGTAATCCCAATTCCTAATAGTCCAGATATTAAACCTACAATAAATGTTTCTGCATTAAATACCCTAGAAATATCTTTTTTAGATGCTCCAATTGCTCTTAAAATTCCAATTTCTTTTGTTCTTTCTAATACTGAAATATAAGTAATAATTCCTATCATAATAGATGATACAATTAGTGATATTGCTACAAATGAGATTAATACATAGCTTATAGTATTTATAATTTGGCTAACAGATTTCATCATTACTCCTATCAAGTCAGTATATACAATTACATTTTCTTCTTTTCCATCATCTCTTTGTTTTTGGTTATATTTTTCTATTGCATTTGCTATATTATCCTTTGATTCAAAATTCTTTGGATATATACTAATTGTTTTTGGATTATCAATATCTATTGATCCTAATTTTATTAAATTGTTATCATAAGTTGCATTTTTGTTGTTTGTATAAGTTTCCATCATTTCCATCATCTGTTCAGTACTTAAATTACTCATAGCTATTTTTTGCTCATTTGTTAAAGTATTATAATCAAATGGAGATTCATCATCTGATATAAATTCTAATCCTGTAAATACATTAATATTTTCATTTTGTTTTTGCTCTTTTACAATTTCTGCTTCATTAGATTTTTGTATTACAAATTCTTTTAATTTTTTGTTATATCCTATAAAGCTTGTTACAGAAGATGATGCTACACTTTGCTCGTTTTGTTTTATAAGTCCTACAACTTTAATTGTCTCAGCTTGCGAAATCTTTGTTTTTATATATTCCTCATTATCACTTTTATCTATCCATAATCCATTTTCTTTTTTATAATAATCTGAATTTAGTAATAACTTAAAAGATAAGCTTAATAATTCATCATAAGTATATGATGTTTGTTCTATTTCTTCTAAACTCTCTCCCTTTTCTATTGCTTTCCATTTTTGTTTTAATTCTGATTGGTCTTTTAATCCTAATGAATATAAAGTATAATCGTCAATTGTTCCATCTTCTTTTAGAACTAATACAACTTCATTATATTCTTTTGGCCAAGTTCCTTTTATTAAATCATATTGATTTTCTAATAATTCTTGATTATCTAACATTTCCATCCAAATATCGGTATTTGTCATCATTGAACTTCCCATCATAGATGTAACTGAAGAATTATTTGATGCTTCTATCATTTCTCCCATTCCAAAAGCATTCATAACAGTACTTGGATTTACTTGAATTATACCATTTGTAGTATCTTCTCTATATAAATTTAAGTTCATATTATACCCATATTCAATAGAATTACTATTATTTTTTATAGTTTCATCTTCTGATAAATATTTTTTTAATTCTGCTAAATTGTTGCTTTGTTTTTTATTAGAAAGTGTTGTAATCATGTCATTCATAATGTCTGCGGAATATGCTTTTCCTTCTTCATTTGGAGTGTCTTTTTTGGTTTCTCCCATCATAATTTCCATCATACTTCCCATATCTATAGTTGATTCTTCAATTGTTATTGGATATGATGACAAAGTGTCTTCTTCTACTCTTTTTATGTAATTATTAACTCCTGTTGATATTGCTAAAATTAGAGCTATACCTATAATTCCTATACTTCCTGCAAAAGATGTAAGTAAAGTTCTTCCTTTTTTTGTCATTAAATTATTTAAGCTTAAACGTAGTGCTGTAAAAAACTTCATTGCTGTTCTTCCAGACTTCGCTTTTTTATGTTCTTTATCTCCTTCTGTATAAGGGTTAGAATCATCTGTAATTAAACCATCTAATATTTTAACAACTCTTGTTGAATATTTCTCTGCTAATTCTGGATTATGAGTTACCATTATTATTAACTTATTTTTTGATATTTCTTTCAATATTTCCATAATTTGAACACTTGTCTTTGTGTCTAATGCCCCTGTTGGTTCGTCTGCTAAAATAATGTCTGGATTATTTACTAATGCTCTTGCTATTGCTACTCTTTGCATTTGTCCTCCAGATAGTTGATTAGGTTTTTTATGTATTTGTTCTTTTAATCCTACTTCTTCTAAAGCTTTTATAGCTCTTTCTTTTCTTTCTTTTTTAGATACTCCAGAGATTGTAAGTGCTAATTCAACATTTGATAATATTGTTTGATGTGGAATTAAGTTATAGCTTTGGAATACAAACCCAACTGAGTAATTACGATACGCATCCCAATCTTTGTCTTTAAACTTTTTTGTAGATTTACCATTAATAACTAAATCTCCTGATGTATATCTATCTAGTCCGCCTATTATGTTTAGTAGAGTTGTTTTTCCACATCCACTTTGTCCTAAAATTGATACAAATTCTCCTTCTCTAAACTCTATGTCTATACCTTTTAATGCTTGGACTGTTGTATCTCCAGACTTATAGTCTTTTTTTATATCTTTTAATTTTAACATTTTATTTCCTTTCTTTATTTATTTTCTGTTTATTATATTATCATATTCTTTTTATTGATACAAGTAAAATTCTGCAATTATTTGACTTTTATGTAAATTATGTTAATATATATTATATAGTTTAATTAAACCCAATATTATAGGAAGAGATAATATGACATTAATAACATCAAACTATACATCTAAAATTAGTTTATGGAGTAGCATTTTGCTACTCCACTCCCATTTTGTATATACTCTTTTATATTTCTATCTTTTCTAAAATAGAACTATCAATTTTATATCTAAAACCACCTAAAAAATAATAATCTGCATACTCTTCATCATCTAAATAAATTTTATCATCTTTTACATATTTTAATTTTGCTTCTATATCAGAAACTTCTGATATTTCTTTTATTGTTCCGTCATTTTTCACTTCAAAAATAGTAAATTGTGGCTCTAATGCACCATCATCTTGTAATCGTTGACACATTAAATAATTTTTTCCTTGATATTCTCCATTTGTACCGCCATAGCCAATAACAGCATCTTCTTTAGTTTCTAAGTTTAAAATATGTTTTGCTTCTTTATCTGCATAATCAACATATAACAAATATTTATCTGAAACACCAATTACAAATTTTCTTCCTTGTACTAGAGTTTCATTATCTTCTCCATTTTCATTCATAACACACAACTTTCTATCTTGAGTTGTATAATAAATTTTCCCATTATTTATAAAAAAGTGATTTTTTACTTCCTTCGCAAGTTCTACTACATTTTCTCCATTTTTGTCCATTACACAAATAGTTCCTTGTGGATTTTTATTGAATTCATCAAATCCTATTTGTTCTACAAAATAAATTTTATTTTCTGTAAGATAAATTTGTGAAACATAATCTTCATAAATTTTTTGTATATTCCCTTGTAAATCTATTTTGTAAATTCCTTTTGCTTCATGATAGTTCGGAAATGTATAAATATATTGTCCATCAAAGTAAATTTGTTCTATATTTTCTTGTAATGTTATAATTGGAGTGCTTAGATTATTAATATTATAATATATTGTTTTATTTTCTTTTTCATAAAAAATAATTTGATTATCTATTTTACAAATAGTCCCTCCAATATGCGTGCTATAATCTATCTCTTCTTGTTTATTTAAAGTTTCTTGGTCTATAACTTCTTCATAAGTAACCTTATTATCTTCTTGATTGTTTGGTTTTTCCTCTGCTACTTTTTGTATTTTATTTGGATTTATAATCATAATTAAAATTGCAGTTATCATTATAATTCCTAAAATACATACTTCAATTTTTTTTCTATTTTTCATATCTTCACCTATCTATTAGAAAATTCTTAAAATATCATTATAAGTAATATACAAAGATAATGCTATTAAAATTGAAAAACCTATTAATTGTATATTAATTTCTGTTTTTTCTTTAAGTGGTTTTCTTCTAATTGCTTCTATAATTAAGATTAATATTTTTCCACCATCTAATGCTGGAATTGGTAATAAATTTGTAACCCCTAATGATAATGAAATTAATGCAATCATTGATATAAATTCTCTAATTCCATCTGTTTTGGCAACTACTTCTGATATTCCAACAGGTCCCATCATTTGATCCATACTTACTCCACCAGTAAATATCATTTTTATATTATCTATTATAGAAAGTGAAAATTCTTTTGTTTCAATTCCTCCATAAATAATATGGTTTATAAATGTATCTTTTGCTGGTTTTAAATTAACACCTAAATAATATGTTGATATATAGTCTGGAGTTAGTTCAATATCTATAGTCTCTTTTCCTCTTTCTATTGTAATTAATATAGTATTTAAGTCTTTTTCTTGAATTACTTCAATTAATTTATTTACATCACTATTTATTTCAACATTATTTATTTTTATAATCTTGTCATTTGCTTTTATTCCTTGCTTTTCTGCACTGCTTCCTTTTTCTACAGAAAGTATTTTACATTTTTCTCCTATATACATTCCTGTATTTTTGTTCTTTACTTCTGTTGGTTTAATTTGATATTGCAATATTTCGTCATTTCTTTTTATCTTTAAAGTAATTTCTTCTCCTTTTGATTTTTCCATTACTTTATTTAAGTCATATTTGTTCTTTATTTTCTTTCCATTTAATTCAACTATAATATCATTTTGTTGTAATTCAATTTGTTTTGCTACATAGCCATCTATTACACTATCAACTTGATTTGTAGTATATACATTTGTTGATGTGGACATTAAAATAAAATATACTATAAGTCCAAAAACAATATTGACAATAGCTCCAGCTGCTACAATGGCAATTCTTTTTGGAATACTTGCATTAGAAAAAGAATTTTGACTCTCTGACCTTTGTTCTTCTCCTTCCATACTACAAAAACCACCTAACGGTATTAATCTTATAGCATACTTTGTTTCCTTTCCTTGCTTTTTCCATATTGTTGGTCCAAATCCAATTGCAAATTCATTTACTTTCACTTTGCACCATTTTGCTACTAATAAATGACCTGCTTCATGTATTAATATTAAAAATCCAAGTAAAAATATAATTTTTATAGCTGATATAATAACTGTCAAACTAATTCCTCCTCAAAAAAGGGATTTTAAATTCTCCCTTTAAATTATTGTAAATAACATATAGGCAAATGGTGCTATAAATAATATACTATCAATTCTGTCTAACATTCCACCATGTCCTGGTAGTAAATTACTATAATCTTTTATGTCAACATACCTTTTTATACTAGATGCTGCAAAATCTCCTATTTGACCAATTAAACTAAATGCAATTCCAGCTGAAATAACTACTAAATAAGAAATTTGAAATGAAAATCCTTGATTTAAAATAGTTGTATAAATAACACTTATTATTACTGCTCCAATTGTTCCTGCTATACATCCTTCAATTGATTTTTTAGGACTTACTTTACTAAATTTATGTTTTCCTATTCTATATCCTACACTATATGCTAATATATCTGTTCCAAATGCTGTAATAAATAAATATATAAATAAAATTTTTCCATTATCCATTGCATTAATTAATGTTAAAAACATTATAAATACTGGTATATATAAAATTCCAAATAATGTATATGCCATATCTTTAAAAGTTGTTTTCATATCAGTTGCTATTACTTGTGCAAACATTATTAATAATAAAAATGGTATTGAAAACATAATTATTAAATTTATATATTGTGTTGGCAAAAATCCAATAGTTGCTACAAGAATGCAACTTAAATATGATATCCATTTAATTGGTCTACACACTTTTGAAATTGCATTTAAATATTCATGAATTGCTACAATTGCTATTATTGCAAATATAATATCTACAATAAGTTTATTTGGTATTAATAATATTACTAAAACTGCTATTGCTACTATAAAACCTGATACTATTCTTTTGATATCCATTTTTACTTTCAATCCTTTCATATTGCACAAACCTAGTTAGCTCCAAAATTTCTCTTTCTTTTTTGGTATTCTTCTATTGCTTCATCTAAATCATTTTCATTAAAATCTGGCCAATATTTTTCTATAAATAATAATTCTGAATATACTGATTGCCAAGTTAAAAAACCACTTAATCTCAGTTCACCACTTGTTCTAATTATTAAATCTGGGTCTGGCTGTTCTTTTGTAAACAAAGCTTCTGAAATTGTTTGTTCATTAATATCTTCAATATTAATTTCATCTTTCTTTACTCTACAAGATATATTTTTAACTGCTTGTATTAATTCTTGTCTACCACCATAATTTAATAAAATATTAAATACTATTCCTGTATTATTTTTTGTCCTTTCCATACACTTGTCTATTTGTTTTATCATTTTTTCTGATAATCCTTCTCTAGTTCCTAAAATATTGACTTTGATATTTTCAGAATCAGCTCTTTTACTATAATCATCTAAATAACTTTGTAATAAATTCATTAATGCACTTACTTCGTCTTTTGTTCTTTTCCAATTTTCAGTTGAAAATGCAAAAACAGTTATATGTTTTATTCCTATCTTATTAGCATACCTAACAATTTTTTCTAGTGTTTTTGCGCCTTCTTTATGTCCTAGTGCAATAGGAATTCCTTTTGATTTTGCCCATCTCCTATTTCCATCCATAATCAATCCTATATGCTTAGGTAAATTTTCTTTTTCCATATTTCCTCCTATAAATGATTGTGAAAATTGGTTATTTACAAAATATTTTCAATCATTTTTATTATTTCTATCTTTAATATATAAATTGCTAACACTAAATTTAATTGTCTTTAAATTCAATTTTATCTCCAATATATTGTATTACTCAAATTAAACAGACATTACTTCTTTTTCTTTATTAGACAATATTTTATCAATTTCTTCTACGCTTTTATCTGTTAATTTTTGAATTTCATTTTCTGCTTGTTTTAATTCATCTTCTGTTATATTTCCATCTTTTTGTTCTTTTTTAGCCTCTTCAATTCCATCTCTTCTAATTGTTCTAATTACTATTTTTGCTTCTTCCGCCATTTTCTTAATATCTTTCACTAAATCTTTTCTTCTTTCTTCTGTTAATTCTGGGAAAGCAAGTCTTATAACTTTTCCATCATTATTAGGATTA
Source organism: Clostridia bacterium (assembly GCA_022794055.1). GTDB lineage: Bacteria > Bacillota > Clostridia > TANB77 > CAG-508 > CAG-269. The sequence continues at coordinate 9,239 of JAAWEA010000038.1, read as the reverse complement.
ATTCCTATATCTGATGCTAAAATTGCTTTTTCAATTTCTTTTAAAACACTTACATCCCATGGTTGAATTACAATTAATCTAGCTTCTGGTACAGATACTCCTGCCACTTGGCTAATTGGTGTTGGTGTTCCGTAATAATCAATCTTTACCTTATTTAGAATTGCAGGATTTGCTCTTCCTGCTCTTACTTCTGATAATTTTTCATTGTATACATTTATGCTTTTATCCATTTTTTCTTTAATATTTGTATAATCCATTATATTTTCCTCTCCTTATCATAACACAATTTATAATATAATCTTAACTTAAACTTACTAAATTAAATTTGCTTATTTAACAAGTGTTCCAATTTTTTCTCCTTTAACTGCTCTAACTATATTTTCTGGGTCTGCTATTCCAAATACTAACAATGGAATATTATTATCTCTACATAGTGCTGTTGCTGTTGAATCCATAACTTTTAAATCTTTTTCTAATACTTCTAGATATGATATTTTATCATATTTTTCTGCATTTTTCTCTATTTTAGGGTCTGCAGAATATACTGCATCTATTGCTTTTCCTAATAAAATAATATCTGCATTGATTTCAGCAGCTCTTAGAACTGCTGCAGTATCTGTTGTAAAATAAGCATGACCTGTTCCACCTGCAAAAATAACAACTCTTCCTCTCTTTAAGTGCTTTTCTGCTTTTCTTAAAATAAATGGTTCTGCTATTTCTCTAATTTCAATTGCAGTTTGTACTCTAGTTTGTATTCCTCTTGCTTCTAGTGCATCTTGTAATGCTATTCCATTCATCGCTGTTGCAAGTATTCCCATATAATCTGCTGTTGCTCTTTCCATTTGATGTCCATTTCTTCCCCTCCAAAAGTTTCCTCCTCCAACTACAATTGCTACTTCTACTCCCATTTCTGTTACTTGTTTGATTTTGTCACATATTTTTCCTACTACGTCTACATTAACACCTGTTTTTTGTTCTCCAGCTAATGCCTCTCCGCTTAATTTTAAAAGTACTCTTTTATATTTTGCTTCTGACATGTTTACTCCTTTCTAAAGGCTCAAATTTTGTTGTAAAAGATTTTTTTTAATATTTTATAATTCATTCAAAATACTAATTACTTTTCAACTTTTACAGTCTTTAACATTTTATTGTATTCTATCATATATTTTTTTAATTGAATAGCCTTTTTTTAATTATATTATTTATATCATAATCATTACTATATTTCAATATTTTTTTAAGCTTCAGTTTTTATACAATAAAAAAGAAATTGCTTAAAATATTTTGCAATTTCCTTTTTTTCTATTTTGGTTTATTACATTTGTATATATATTTCCTGTTAAGTCTTCTTCTGAACACCAAATTTCTGATATACTAATTGTATAAGAGCTAGAAACACTGCCAACTGATACAAATCCAACTCCTTCTGGAATTTTTATACTATAAGCACGTTTTTCAATTCCATAACCTATGCCTATCAAATTAGTTATACTACCATATATGAAATTATTATTTTTTGATGGAGTATCATCCATTCTAACAAAAACATTATTTGCTAATAATTCACCATTATATATTGTAAGATATTTTCCCCAACATTCTGAATCTAAATAAAATTTAGTAAATGATTGTGCACTATTTCCCTTTCCAAAGACTTCAAAATTATTATCAAATAAAATTTCATTGTATCCAGATTCTTTATTTACTCCATCTTCTGGCAATATAAGTCCATTTAATGTTAATGTAGGATAACTTCCATTTGGTGTTGTTATATTAACTGTTTTAGATTTCTTTGAGTTTCCTGCTTTATCATATACAATTAAGTATATACTATAATTTGTATTTGCAACTAAATCATTTATTTGAAATTCTTCATCTTTTACTTCTCCCTTTTTTACATTATTTACATAGTATTCATATTTTGATATTCCACTTTTTATACTATTTACTCTGTCTTCTGTTTCATCACCATCTTCTGCATTTCCTTTTATTGTTACACTTGTATTCTTTGTTTTTAATATTATTGGTGTAAAATCTTTTGGCTCTATTTTGTCAAATATGTTGATTTCTATATTCTTGGTTTCTTCCTTACCCTCACTATCTATTATTACAAATGGATAATTTCCATTTTTTGTTACAGTATAGTCTATTGTTACTTCTGTTTGGTTTTTTTGGGGGATTATTATATCATTATCAAGACATTTAATAGATTTTATCCCTTTACTATTACTTATTTTTATTAATATTTTTTCGCTTTCTTTATTTGTATACTCATTTGGTTCAAATGAAATTTTTGTACTAATATTGTTTCTCCTAATTCTTGTTTTCTAAAAAGTTTAGTTTCTGTTAATTGTACTATTGTTATTACTGCTAGTATCAAAAGTACAATTATTGTTATAATAATTGCTATCAATTTAATTCTTTTCGTATCTTTCATTCTCTTCTCCTTATATCAAAGGATATTAAGCTTTTATACTTAATATCCTTAATTACACAAACTATGAATTAATTTAATTCTGATATTTTACATTCCCCATTACCAGTATGAGTACTTTCTACTGTATTTGCATTAATTAAATATTTTGAACTTATATATCCTGAACCGCCTCCAGCTGCTGGCCAACCTGCTCCACCACCATAAAAGCCTGCTCCACCACCAGATAATATTCCATTTGTAGTATCTGCGCCTTTACCAAATGAAGCTTCTCCATGATAACCTGGTTCTTCTTGAGTTCCACCTAATCCTGGTGCTGGTTGATCTCCAGTTGATACAATACAAGTTGAGTCTCCACCTTTAAGTCCTCCTCCATTTCCACCAGAGCCATGAACTCTATCAAATACTCTAGCATTTCCTGCTGATCCGTCCACCACCACCTGCTACAATCAATATTTTTTCTTTATATTCTTCTAAAGTACTAAGTAGACCTGGAACTGTAGCTATATGTGTTGCTCCTCCTCCTGTTGCTCTTCTTTCATTGCTATCTCCCCATGTTTTATTTAATGCTCCTCCTCCATTGTATCCTCCATTTGCTGTTCCATTTGCAATATGTCCTACTCCTGCTCCTCCTATATAAATATATAGCAAAGTATCTTCTGTTGGTTTATAAATTCCATAAGAATATCCTCCATATCCTCCTTGTAATGATGAACTATAATTTCCTCCTTGTCCTCCCCAACATTCTATTAAATATGTTTTTCCTGCTTTTGCTAAAAAAGTATAATATGGTTCGTTTTCAACACTTTCATTTTTTTCTAATTCTAATTCTTGTTTTGGTAAATCCTGTATTACATCAGAATTTGCCATAAAAATTTCAAATAGCTCTGGGCTATTTTTTAAATAGTCCATTGCTTCTTTACTTGTTGTAATTGCTTTAATAACATCTTTGTCTTGTACTGCTTGTTCAAAGTTCTCATATTTATCTTTGTCAATTTCTGCAAATTCTAATAATTTTTCCCAGTCATCATATTTGCCATCTATAGATACTTTTTCTATTTGACATGTTTGACCTATTAAAAAAATATATTCTGGATATTTATCTACAGATACTTCTATTTCCTTCAATATTTTTTGTTCTTTTAGTGCTTCTGATATTACTGTTAGTCCTTGTTTTATACTAGCAGTATTTTCAAATCTATAATTTTGTACTGTTATTTCTTTAGAGTCTTCCATTTCTTTTGCTATTTTTATTAAAGTATAATCCTCATTTTTCATTGCACAATCTGTTTGAATTTCTAATAATTTTAAGTCAACTACTTCTTTTGCAGTTGCATATCTTGTTTTTTGATTTGCTAATTCTGCTTTTCCAAAAAGTCCTGTTTCTGTTAATTGTACTATTGTTATTCCTGCTAATATTAATAAAATTATAATGGTAATAACAAGAGCTATTAGTGTTATTCCTTTTTCTTTTGCCAAACAAAATTTATTGCCAGTTACAAAAAAATCTTTCATCTTCTGTATCTCCCCCTTAATTCTTTTGTATATTTTCTCATATTGTTTTTTATTTTTCAAGTATTTATATAATTTTTTATATTTATAAATAGTACTACACAAAGAACTTATCTTTGTATCAACAACTATTAGTAGTTTCTACAAAAATAAGTTCTTTATTCTTTTTATTAGGTTATTTTTATTATTTTAATTGTTTCATAACTTCTTCAGCAAAATTTTCTTCTTTTTTCTCTATTCCTTCACCTTTTTCAAATCTTGCAAAGCTAATTACTTCTGCTCCTGTTTCTGTTAATAATTGAGAAACTTTTTTACTTGGTTCTTTTACATAAGCTTGATCTACTAAGCAGATTTCTTCATAGAATTTCCCTATTCTTCCTTGAACGATTTTTTCAGCAATTGCTTCTGGTTTTCCTTCATTCATTGTTTGAAGTTTTAAAATTTCCATTTCTTTATCTACTCTTTCTTGAGGTACTTCTTCTTTTTTTACATATTCTGGTCTAGCTGCTGCTATTTGCATACAAATATCTTTTGCAACTTCTTCTGTTCCTTTAGCCATATTAACTAAAACTGCAATTTTCCCATCACCATGAATGTATTTTGCAACTAAACCTTCAGATTCAAATCTTACAAATCTTCTTATTGATAAATTTTCTCCAATTGTTGCAATTTTGCCTACTAAAGCTTCTTGTATAGTTTTTCCTTCTTCAAATTCTGCAGGTTGTGCAAGTAAAGCTTCTATATCTTTTGGGTTTGTATTTACTATTTGCTTTGCTACATTTATAACAAATCCTCTAAATTCTTCATTTTTTGCTACAAAGTCTGTTTCAGAATTTACTTCTACAACAGCTCCAATTTTTCCATTTTCTGAAATATAACAATCAACTAATCCTTCTGATGCAACTCTTCCTGATTTTTTAGCTGCTTTTGCTATTCCTCTTTCTCTTAATAAGTCCATTGCTTCTTCTAAATTTCCATTAGTTTCTGTTAAAACTTTTTTGCAGTCCATCATTCCTGCACCTGTTTTTTCTCTTAATTCTTTTACTAAACTAGCTGTAATCATTTTTATTCCTCCTTAAATATATTTAAAAAAGCAAGCTATCTCGTTCATTTTTATTCGAACGAGAGCGTTGCTCGCTCTTTCTTTTTATTAATTATAAAAATACTCTAACTTTTCTATTCTTCACTTGCTACTACTTCTTCCATTGAAGTTGGTTCTTCTATACCTTCTGTTACTTCTTCATTAGAATCTTCTGCTTCAAAACTTTCTCCTTGTTTTCCTTCAATTATTGCATTAGCCATTACATCTGTAATTAATTTTACAGCTCTTATTGCATCATCATTTCCTGGTATAGCATAATCTACTTCTTCTGGATTGCAGTTTGTATCTACTAATCCTATTACTGGAATGTTTAATTTTTTAGCTTCTAATACAGCAATATGTTCTTTTTTTGGATCTACTAGGAAAATAACTCCTGGTATTTTATCCATTTCTTTAATTCCACCTAGGTTCTTTTCTAATTTTTCCATTTCTTTCTTTAATAATATTACTTCTTTTTTTGGTAATATGTTAAATGTACCATCTTCTTGCATTTTTTCTAAATCTTTTAATCTTTGTACTCTTGCTCTGATTGTTCCAAAGTTTGTTAGCATTCCTCCTAACCATCTTTGGTCAATATAGTACATTCCTGATTTTTCAGCTGCTTCTTTAACACATTCTTGTGCTTGTTTTTTTGTTCCTACAAATAGAACTGTTTTTCCTTCTTCTACTTGTTCTTTCAAGAAAGCATAAGCTTCATCTAATTTTTTAGATGTCTTTTGTAAATCGATAATATGGATACCATTTCTAGCTTGGAATATATATTCAGCCATTTTAGGATCCCATCTTCTTGTTTGATGTCCAAAGTGAACACCTGCTTCTAGTAATTGTTTCATTGCAACTACTGCCATTTTAAATTCCTCCCTTTTTGTTTTTACTTCCATAAAGTTCATCATTTGAATAGGACCAATTAAGTTAACTGTTAAACGACATAAATTATAAATAACTTATGTAATATACAAATGTATTTTGTGTTACCTTTATTATTGGCACACCCCTTCAAACTTGCTTTATGTGATTAATACGTTTAGTATTATACCAATATTTCATAAGAATTGCAAGATTTTTTTCTAAATTTATATTTATTTTGTTTTTTACTTGAATTATTATTTAATTTATTATAGTATATATATTAGAAAATGAGATTAATTATATGGAGGAAATTATGCCAAAAAAAACTAAAGAAAATAATGAAGTAAATGAATTAAAAAAAGCCTCTTCTAAAAGTACTTCTCAGAAAACATCAACATCTACCGCAAAGAAAACATCGACAAAAAGAAATACAACTAAAAAAGAAACTACATTAAATATGAAAACATCAGCTACCAAAAAGGTTACAACATCAAAAAAATCGTCTACTTCAATTAATAAGAAATCTATACAAAAAAGAGAAACTAAAATTATGGAATATTATGATTTACCTTATAGATATAATCAGACTATGGTTAAAATTTTAGCTCAAACTCCCTCTACACTATTTATATATTGGGAAATATCAGATACCGACATTGAAAATTATAAAAAAGAATATGGAGAAAACTTTTTTGAAACAACAAAGCCTGTTTTAATTGTTCATAACACTACTTTGAATTATAGTTTTGAAGTTGAAATAAATGATTTTGCTAACAGTTGGTATTTGCATATTGATAATAGTAAATCGAAATACAATATTGAACTTGGTAGACGTCCTATTCAGTATAATGAGAATATAAAAAAAGATTATATTTATTTTACCTCTTCAAATGCAATTGAAGTTCCAAATGATCATATTTTATTTAATCCAAATCAAAAAAAATTATCTTTTAAGAACATCAAAACAAATAAAGAATTTAAAAAGGAAATTTCAAACTTTTCGTTTATAAAAGATTTTAGCAACACTTATGATATATATAATTTTTGTAATGATATAAATGTAAGTTCATCAAAATTCAAATAAAATAATTGATTGAAAATATATATATTGAAATTGCATATTTCCAATATGCAATTTTTGATTAGATAGGAGTATTAAAATGCAAAAAAAAGGTTATGTAAGTTTTGTTCTACATGCTCATCTTCCTTTTATACATCATCCAGAAAGTGATGATTATTTAGAAGAATCATGGCTATATGAAGCAATTTCTGAAACATATATACCATTACTTATGAATTTTCAAAAATTAGTAGATGAAGGAGTTAATTTTAGAGTTACTATGTCTATGACACCTCCTCTTCTATCAATGTTAGATAACAAACTATTACAAAGAAAGTATATTAAATATTTAAAAAAGTTAATTGAGCTTTCAAAAAAAGAGGTTATTCGAACTGCAAATGATTCTCGACTTAATGAATTATCTCATTATTATCTAGACAGATATTCAAATGACTTACATCTTTTTAAAGATGTCTATAATTGTGATTTAATAAATCAATTCAAACACTTTCAAGATATTGGTGTTTTAGAAATTATTACTTGTGGTGCAACACATGGATATTTTCCTATTTTATATGTTAATGAGAAAACTGTTAAGGCACAAATTGCTGTTGGTGTTCAAACATATAAGAAATACTTTGGAAAGCAGCCTCGTGGTATATGGCTACCAGAATGTGGCTATATTCCAGAAGCTGACAAATACTTAAAAGATTTTGGAATTGAATATGCAATAACTGAATCTCATGGAATTCTATATGCAGACCCTGCACCAATTTATGGAACTTTTTCACCTATTGTTTCAGATGAAGGTCTGGTTGCTTTTGGTAGAGATATTGAATCTTCTAGGCAAGTATGGAGTTCTATTAATGGATATCCTGGAGATTTCAATTATAGAGAATTTTACCGTGATATTGGATATGAAGCTGATTATGATTATATTAAGCCTTATATTGCTCATAATGGTGTTAGAGTTCATACTGGCATTAAATACTATCGTATTACAGGAAAAACAGAGCAAAAGGACTATTATAATTTACAGTGGGCAAAGGATTCAGTACAAAAACAAGCTGGTCATTTTTTTGATAGTAGAGTTAAACAGATAAATGATGTTTCATCTTTTATGGATAAGCCCCCTATTATTTTATGTCCTTATGATGCTGAGCTTTATGGACATTGGTGGTATGAAGGGCCTTATTGGCTATATATTTTATTTAAAAAAGTATATTATGACGATTGTAATTTTGAATTTATTACCCCCTCTGAATATATTGATAAATATCCAGAAATACAAGTTTGTTCTCCTTGTCGTTCAAGTTGGGGTGCAAATGGATATAGTGAGGTATGGCTGAATCAAAGTAATGACTATGTACACAAGCATCTTCATATAGCTGGTGATAGAATGTGTGAATTAGCTTGGAGTTTCCCTAATGCTAAAGGTTTAAAGAAAAAAGCTCTTAATCAATGTGCTAGAGAATTATTACTTGCTCAAAGTAGCGACTGGTTATTTATTATTACTAATGGTACAATGGTTGATTATGCTAAAAAGCGTATTAAAGATCATATTGGTCGTTTTACAAAATTATATTACCAAATAAAAAAAGATGAACTTGATGAAGTTTTTTTAAAAGATATTATGAAAAAAGATTGTATTTTTCCTAATATTGATTATAGTATTTATAGATAATTAATTATATTTAGAAAAAATCAGTAAATTTTATACTGATTTTTTCTTATATTAATTTTTATCTTTAAAAAATTAAACAGGCTCTTTTTTCTCTTTTCTGAATATGATAATGTATAACTTTTTGAGTTTTAGTAGATAATATTTGGGAGAGGAGAATTTTCATGAAATCAGTATGTATCAAAACAAATAATTCAGAACTATTAGATTATCTACTAAATGAACTTAATTATATTGAAACAAGTCCTGTTTATATATGTTCTAATAAATTCAAAAATTATCGCAATATTATCTTACATTATCGTGGAAATAATGATACTTTATTTATTCACGAACTTTCTTGTATTTTATCATGTCTAGTAATTGATGAACTTGAAGAGCATTTTCTAAAAAGTATATTACAAAAAAATTACTTTTATTTTGATAATAATGAAAAAAAGCGTATTTTAAATATTTGTTTAGGAATTTTTACAGATGACTTTAATACAAAATTTGATAAAAAATATAATTGTTTAATTAAAAGTTTTGAAGAATATTTAACAGAAAATAAATCCATTATATTACTTGGTTTTATTAATTTTAGATTAAAGAATTATTTATC
>JAAWEA010000003.1 GCA_022794055.1 Clostridia bacterium | reverse complement strand
TATTTAAAAAATATATAAATTAAAATGCATAATTTAAAGATAAAGAACTTATTATGGAAAATTTAGAAACGGAATATTTTGATAGAATAGAAACAATATTAGGACAAATGGAAGGCTTGAAAAATGTAGTTGGAATATTACTAGATGAAATGCTAGAAGCTAAAGCAGAAATCCTAGACACAGAAGAATTAACAACAAGATATACAGACAATCAAATACTTCTTAATATACTATTTGATTTAATGTACTATCAAACACAAGAAACTAGAGAATTTGTAAATAGTCATATATAGACATAGGAAGGAGGCTCATTATGGGAAGACGTGCAAATGGCGAAGGTAGTATTTATGCCACTATTCAAAAAGTAAAAAGAAAGAAATTTGATACAAGAGGCGAATGTGCCATTTGTAGAGAATGTACTGATAGAACTTTATGCAATAATAGAATCGGTCATATAAAATGTGAGAAGTGTAAAAACTGTAAAGAAGAATGTTTAAAATATTGTGATAGATTTTATTGTCAAAGATTGAATATTGCTCAAATATCTGTAAAAGGAAAAAAAAAGACAGTTGGAAGCGACACAGTACAAAAAAATGCAACAGATAAGAAAAATAAAGCTATTGCTAAAATTCAAAATGGAACATATCTTGATAAAAGCTCCATTACCCTATTTCAAATTGCTGTTGATATACAAGACGAAAAATTAAATAATGGAGATATAAACGAAAACACTTATGGAAGAAATCTTGAAAGTATAGAATATATTAAAAAAATACTTGGAGAAAACCTAAAAATACAAAAAGCGACTAGCGAAGATATAAAGAAATTGTTAAGGTCAAAAAGAGATGAAGGAAAAAGTCAAAGCGACATTAATAAACTTTATAATATCGTAAATGCTTCTTTTAGAAAGGCTGTACTTGATAAAATAATTACTACTGCAGATAACCCTATGAATTATATAGATACACCAATAAGCAAAAAGATAAAAAAAGAAGTAATTGCTTTTGAGATAGAAGAACAAGCAACACTATTGCAATACATAAATACACATACAATAATAACAGATACAAAATCGGCTTATGATGATACAACAGTAAAAAACTTAATAAGAACAGCTTTTTTGATAGGTGCGAGATGTGGAGAATTGGGAGGCTTAAACTATACAAAGCATATTGACTGGGAACTAGAAAGAGTTATTATAGAAAGGACACTTACAAAAAATAAAGAAAGAAAAATTGTTATGGGTGCGACTACTAAAACAGGAAGAAAAAATATAAAATCAAATGATAGTGCTACTCGTTTTATTCCTTTTGATGTATTTGATAAAGAACAATTAATTGATATATTAGAAGAACAAGTAATTATTGCTAACAATAACCCTAATAATTGTGAACATTTATTATTTTGCAAGAAGGACGGAACTTATATTATACCTTCACAAATAAATCAAATCTTTAAAAGAGTATGCAGAGAAGCGGGAGTAAAAACAAATCTTGTAACTGGTTGTAATACTCACATGACAAAGCATACATTTGTAACACGTGCCATTGAATCTGGTATGAGTTTACTAACTATTTCAAAATTAGTTGGAACAAGTGTAAGAGAACTTGAAAAAACGTATGCTCATGTATTAGACAAATTTATGAAGGTAGAACTTGAAGGACTTAGAAAACATTTAAAGAATAGCAAAATAATTGCTTTTCCTAAAGTAAAAAGCAAAGAAAAAATTATAATTTAAGATTATAATAAAAAAACAGCACCCTCTCGGTTTTAAAAAGGTGCTGTCGTCCATTTTAGACTATGGACATATGTTACCATTCGACTTTGGTATCATCTCCATCTTTCTGGCTACTAATACGCTCAGCCTTGTAGCCCAGAGATTTCAACCACTTCAGTGTAGCTTCGGAAGCATAGAAACCCAACCAACAATTGTTGTCGCCTTTTTCAACAGCTTTGGTAATAGCTTCTTCCGCCTTTTGTTGTTCCTCTCTGCCACGTTCAGTGGCTAATGTGTCAATTCTTTCCCGTGCTTCTTTTGCTGTAATCATATGATAACCTCCTAAAATCTCACAAAGTGAGTTATTATAATATAAGTATAGCATATTTTACATAAAATGTAAAGAATTTTAGCAGTTATATGTATAATTCCATTAAAACTCCATTAAAAAAATATAGATATAAGCCTAAACACTTGCAATACAAGTACTTACAAAATAACCAATACGCTCATCTGCACCATTAGAACCTCAAGTGTTTTGTAAGATTATGCTTGAGGTTTTAATTTTAAAAAATTTTGTAGTTCTACAAAAAGTTCTACAAAATTCACAACATTTTATTTTTATAAAATCTTTATTTAGTAACTTAAATGAGGATTTTTTAATTTCTAACAATTTTTATTTATAACTCCATTTCTTCATCTTCTTCGTTATCCTCTTGACTAAAGTCATCATTTTCTATTTTAGAAATTTCTTTATAGGTTAATTTATACCTACTAACTGTAATTTTTCTGCTAAATCTTATTAAGATAAATTGGCTTTTAATCTTAATTATTTTAAAACAGAGCCTAATATATTCAATTTGTTAATTTTCATATTCTTATCTCTAAATTAAGTAAATATATATAATTTTACTTTTTTATGTAAATGTGTTATAATATCATCAAGTAGTTTTGAACTATGCAATCGTTATTAAGATTGCAGAATAACTTATAACTATAACATATTGAAAGGAGAAATTTATTATGAGAAGAAATGGACGGAAAGAGGTAACAATGATTCGCTTTAAGGGTGTTGCAACAGATGGAGGTTTTATTTTTGGGGCTTCTGTTTTTATTCGTAACATAGAAAATAACTGGAAGAAAGAAACAGCATTCAAGGCAACAACTTATGCAGATGGAGTTATGGAAATTGCTATTGACTATACAGAAAGTATTTCAAGAGTTGCAGAATTAATTTCTGGAATGTTTTCTAGAATAAGCAATTTTGCAAATTTGAATTCTGTAATTTTGAACTATCGTAACATTCGTTTGCATGTTAAAAATACCACTGGCAGAAAAAACATTATCTGTATGCTTATGAAGGCAATGGAAATACCTGGCTATAAAGACAGCTATAATGATGTTTCTGTTGATACTCAAATTTGTCAGAAAAGCCTCCCTCTCAAAAATCCCGATAGACTGAATATTGGATATGAAATTTATGCCAATTATTTCCACTTTGATGAAATATTAGAGGGGCAAAAAAGTTTGTGGTTTAGAAATGCTTGTACAAGAAAAAGTATGATTATTGCATCATTAAAAGATGGGATTGTAACTGTTGATTGTAAAGCCAGCAATATTACTATTTCCGACTTTATAAGAGATTTAAGCAAATTTTTTGCTCCATACTCTAATTTTTATGGTGTAAAAGCTATAGTAGCAGAATTATATGAATCATATTTTAAAATTTGGAAACATTTCGAAGAATTGAGAATGGAACCCACTTAAACTACAATGAAATCATGAAGGCAACTGAGTAGTAAATCAAGCAATTTTAACAATTTCAGTGTAATATATTAGTTATAATTAATGAATTAGGGGAGCAAGATATTTATATCTACTCCTCTTATTCATAATTTATTAACTTGAAAAATATATAGATTTATAAAATATTATTGTATTAATTTTCTAAATCTTATTTTAAATTATTGTCCTCAAAAAGTAATTGTGCCATGTAATGTATTCTTTGTGACGAAGTTTGATTTTAGGCTTCTTTTATTTATACAACCTTCAATGCCTCTTATCATAATCTTTAAAATAATAAAAAAAGAAAAATAGAATTTACTTAATACTCCATTTCTCTTTCTTTTTTGTCTGTTATCTTCAATTTATTTTTTTAATCAAGATACTCATGTTAACGAATTTACATATTCTTCATAATCATTAAGAAGAACTTCCTCTTCTTCAAATACAAGTCCCCTGTCTGATGGATTATTTGAACTATTAAAAAACATATCTAGCATGCCACCAGAAGTTTCATTTACTATTTCATATAATTTAGAATCTTGGAATTTCTCTAATATTTCCATAGCATCCTCTTGTGTTATTTCATTTTCTTTTATAACATTATTTGTATCAACTGCATCAATTGTTGTATCAAATTTATTATTTACATCAATATTTAATATAACTTTTCCAAACTTAGGAATATCTATTTTTATACTTCCTGTTACAAAATTTTTATCTTTTTTAGTAGCTTGTATTGTTCCTAATATTGTTTGATCTTCTACCTTTATCTTAAATTCAAAATTTTCTTCATCCTTTTTTGCTACTTCAATAATAGCAATTTCTTGATTATCTTCTTGCATTTCAACATCAACTTTTACAACTTTTTGTAATAATCCTGTTGAATAAACAGAAATTCTAATTGAATCATCTTCATATAATCCTTTATCATATTCTAATTCTTCAATATATTGATTTAATATATCTTTTACTTTTTTCTTATCTTGATAACAATTAATAAATTGTTCATTATTTTTTAAGTTATTAAAAACTGTTAATAGTTCATTTATTAATTGTTCTACTGTCATTGAAATTGTATTTTTTGTTGCATTTACTTTTTTACCATCTATTGTTATTTCTTGTTTTTCACTACTACAATATTCTTCTTTTATAATTCCTTTAATTTCATTTCCTATAATATCTGATGATTTTTTCACACTATTTTTTTGTTCTTTTGTATACATGTTTTCAAATACATCTTTTAAATTTTCAAATGTTCCATCTGTTGCTTCTGCTTCAATATATTTGTCGAAAAAGTCTTTTAAATGAACATATACTTTTTCATCTTTTACATCCATAAATACTTCTGCATTTAATATATTATCATTTTCATTAACTGTTGAGGCATTTAATTTTACATTCATTGATTCTTGTTCTTTATCAATTTGTGTATTCAACTCAAGTCTTAATGAATTTAATAAATCTACTATTTTCTCTATGTCTTCATTAGTTTCTTTTGGACTTACTTCAACATTTAATCCTACTGTTGTATCTAAGGAATTATAATCATTTTCTATAATTGATTTTTGATAAGAATTTACTGTTTTACCAATAATTCTTTTATATAGTGCTTCTGTACCTATATATGCTAAAAAGTAATATATAACTCCAGCGATAAGCACTAATAATATTACTGCTATTATTGCAATAATCCCTTTACTTTTTGACTTTTTTTGTTTTACTTCTTCTTCCATATTTTTACCCCTCTCTTTTTTATAACTATATAATAAAAGGAAAAATTTTTCAATACTTTTGTTAAATTTCATTTTTTTATGGTATAATACAAAAAAATTAACTTTTTGAAAGGGGTAAATGTTATATAAAATGAAAAATTTTATTATTATATTAACAATAAAAATATTAAACATTATTTTAAAAATATTTCACAAACATGGAGGTAATATTTTAGGAAAAATAGCCTTCAAGCTAAATCCTAAAATTTTTCAATACTTTAAAGTTAATTGTCCAGTAATTGCTGTTTCTGCAACTAATGGAAAAACAATGACTAATAATTGTATTGTATATACTTTAAAAAAATCTGGTCATAAAGTTGTAAGTAATATTGAAGGAAACAATATGGAAACAGGTATACTTTCCACTATTCTAAAAAACTGTACACTAACAGGAAAAATTAAAGCCGATTACTTAGTATTTGAAGTAGATGAGAGTTATGTTCCTGTAGTTTTTAAAGACTTTAGATTGGATACTTTGATTATTTTAAATTTCTTCCGTGATCAATTAGACAGAAATGGAGAAGTCGAATCTTTAATTTTAAGGATTCAAAATTTCCTAAAAACTTATACTGGAAATTTAATACTAAATCATGACGACCCTAATGTCGCAAGACTTGCAAAAGCTAACCCTAATAATAAAAATATTTTTTACTTTAGTGTAGAAAAGTATCAATTTGCAACTGAAAAACTTAAAGAAGCTGGTGAAGGTAAATTTTGTCCTTTCTGCAAAACAAAATTAGAATACGAATATTACCAATATTCTCATATCGGAAACTTTAAATGTCCAAACTGTAATTTTGGAGATAACCCTATTTACAAATTAGCAACAAATATAGATTTAAAAAGTAAAACTTTTGATGTAGATAATATAACTTATACAATAAAAGGAAATAGTATTTATTTAATTTATAACTATACTGCTACACTTTGTGTTTGCTCTTTATACAATATTTCAACTGATATTATTAAAGAATCTTTTTCTACTTTTTCTTTAAATAATGGTCGTTTAGAAGAATTAGAAATTAAAGGAATTCAAACAATTATCAATTTAGCAAAAAATCCTACAGGAAGTAATGTTTCTTTAAGAATTTTAAATGAAGATGATAGTCAAAAAGAATTACTTTTTGTTTTGAATGATAATATTGCAGATGGTTTTGATGTTTCTTGGATTTGGGATATAAATTTTAATAATTTAAATAATGTTAGTAGAATTATTACTTCTGGAAAAAGAGCTTATGATATTGCTATTCGTATTAAAACTAGTGGCTTTGATGCTAAAAAAATTGAGGCTTATTTAGACTTATCTGAAGCTGTTAAACATCTTTATGAAACTGATGTAAAAAAATATATTATTGCAAACTATACTTCTCTTGAGCCAACTAGACACGAATTAAAACTTCTTCAAAAGGAGGATAATATAAAATGAAAGAAATAAAAATATTGCATTTATATCCTGATATGTTAGAACTTTATGGCGATTATGGCAATGTCCAAGTTTTAAAATATAGAATTGAATCTAGAGGTTTTAAAGCTTGTATTGATGAATATTCTATTGGAGATACTCCTCCTAATTTTAATGATTATGATATTGTTTTTGCTGGTGGTGGTGCTGATAATGAACAAGGCATTTTAGCTGAAGACTTAATTCAATACAAAGATGATATTAAACAAGCTATACAAAATGGTGTGTTTTTTTTACTAATATGTGGAGCTTATCAGCTATTTGGTCAATATTATAAAGATGTAAACAAAAATATAATTCCTGGTCTTGAAATTTTTGAATATTATACAGAAGCAATTTCTGACAGGCAAAAAAGATGTATTGGAAATATTGTTTTAGAATGTGATTTAGGTGATATTAAAACAAAGATAATTGGTTTTGAAAATCATGGTGGACAAACCTTTAATATTTCTAAACCTTTTGGTAGAGTTTTATTTGGGAATGGAAATAAATTTGGAGATACAGAAGAAGGTTTCTGCGACAAAAATGTTATTGCTACTTATTTACATGGTCCTCTTCTTTCAAAAAATCCTGTACTTTCTGATTATATTATTAAATATTGTTTTGATAGAAAATATGATGAAGATATTGTGCTAGAGCCTTTAAATGATGATTTTGAAAATTTGTGTAGAGAACAATTATTAGAACGTTTTTCTAATAAAACCTAATATTAACAGTAGGAGCAGAAAAACTGAAAAGTTTTCTGCTCCTACTTAATATGATATTACCATTATTTTAGAAATTATTGCACTTTAACAATATAAATTCTAAGTTTTTACACTTTTGAGTCATTATACATATTTTTCTTCTTCTTTTAAAGTTCCTGTTCTTAATGTCTCTTGCACATTTAAAATTCTTTGATTAGAAGATCCTCTAAATTGTAGTTTAAGGTCTTTATTCTCTTCTTCAAATTTCCCATCTACTACAACATCAATATATTTAAGTAGTTCTCTAGTTGTTTCACTATTTTGAGCCATTGTACCCATAACATCTTTCTCAAAATCAAAACCTGTATAACACCAAATATTTTTATTTGGATATTTCTCTTTTACTTTTTTAACAAGTGGTAATAGTCCCTCTTGATTTTTAGGTTCTAATGGCTCTCCTCCTAATAGTGTTAATCCTTCAATATAGTCATGATTCATATAATCCATTACCTTTTTTTCTTCTTTTTCAGTAAATTGATTTCCATAATTAAAATCCCATGCACATTCATTAAAGCATCCTTTACAATGATGATTACATCCACTTACAAATACAGAAACTCTAACACCTTCTCCATTTGCTACATCTATCTTTTTAATATCTGCATAATTCATAGTCTTATCCTAAGGAAAAGATGTAAAAAGTGAACATTCCAATTTACTTTTGTCCCATATTCCCATTCAATAGGGATTTAAAGAATGTCCCCTTTTCCCTCTGTTACTTTTCCTTTTTCCTTTCTTTCTACATATGTAATACTCTTTGTTTTATTTCTTTAGTTTTTCCTGCATTCCAGAAATTTTCTCCTAAGTATCCACAAGTACGTCTAACAACATTCATTTTTGAATGGTCTTTATTTCCACAGTTTGGGCATTCCCATTCATTACTATCATTTATGATAATTTCACCTTCAAATCCACAAGTATAACAAAAATCTGATTTAGTATTAAATTCTGCATATTGAATATTATCATAAATAAATTTAACTGCTGTTTCTAATGCTGTTATATTTTTTTGCATATTTGGTATTTCAATGTATGATATTGCACCACCTGTTGATAAACTTTGGAATTCGCTTTCAAATGATAATTTATCAAATGCGTCTATTTTTTCTCTAACATCTACATGATATGAGTTTGTATAATATCCTTTATCTGTTATATCTTTTATTGTTCCAAATTTTTCTTTATCTAATCTTGCAAATTTATAGCATAAACTTTCTGCTGGTGTTCCATATAATGCAAATCCTATATTTGTTTCTTTTTTCCATTTTGCAACAGTATCTTTTAAGTATTTCATAACTTTTAGTGCAAATTCACGTCCTTCTGAATCTGTATGTGATACCCCTTTCATTGCTTTTGTCATTTCATATACTCCTATATAACCTAATGACATTGTTGAATATCCACCATATAATAATTTATCTATTTTTTCACCTTTTTCAAGTCTTGCAAGTGCTCCATATTGCCAGTGAATTGGACTTATGTCTGATGTTGTTCCAAGTAAAGCATAATGTCTACACATTAGTGCTTCTTTGCATAATTCTAATCTTTCATCTAACACTCTCCAGAATTTATCTTCATCTTTATCTGCTATAATTGCTACTTGTGGTAAATTGATACTTACTACACCTTGATTAAATCTTCCTTCAAACTTGTAATTTCCTTCTTCATCTTTCCATGGTGATAATAAACTTCTACATCCCATTGGGCTGAATACATTT
>JAAWEA010000037.1 GCA_022794055.1 Clostridia bacterium | reverse complement strand
TTAATGCTTTTGATGCATTCTCCATAATTTTTTCCTCCTTCGTTCATATATTTGATTTATATATTATACTAATATCATAATTAGTAAGATTAATAACAAATTTATTCTGTTATTTGTTCAAATAACAAATATTTTACTTTATTAGTAGATTCATGATATTTTACATTAATACATCTAAATTTTATATTACTATAGTAATTAATAAAATTCTGAATTCCACCATTATATATTGTTTCCATTTGATAAATAGAATTATTATCTGTCATTTTTATTTCGATGCTAATTGAGTTTGTATTATTATTTAAGTAAATTCCTTTATTATTTTTTTCTACATTGTTTTTCTGGTTATTGTCAATTGCTCTATTTATAATTGTAGCTAGGTCAACTCCATATACTTCTTCATTTAAATAACGTTCAAATTCTAAATTAGCTTTTTTAGTTTGATTGTAATTTGCTTTATAATTTAAATATATATAAGATATACTACATATCAAGATTACAATTATCGCGAAAAATATTGCTATTTTTTTCACTTTCTTACTCCTTTTTTATTATAACATTTTATAGTTTATTTTTCAACATTTTTTTAATTTTCTATAAATGTTATTCTATTTACTCTTCCTTTTTCATTATAGGTTATTGCACCATCTTCACATCTAAATGTTGTTAATATTCCTGTATTATCATCAATATATTGTCGTATTAATATATTATAATCTTTTTCATCTAATCCTTGAATCTGATTTCCTCCAATTCTAACAACTATTTGCTCCTCTGGTGAATTTTCATAATAGACATTATTTTCATTTGCATAAGTTGCAAGAGAAACTATATCATATATTGTTATGTCACCTGTATATCCTTGATATACAGTAAATTTGGAATTAAAAGCATTTATTTGCTTTTGAACATTTTTGGCATTTATTTCAGCGGATGTTGCTCCAAAATCTGCAAATAGATATACTGCTAAAGATATTATTAATAATCCTATTAATACTCCACCAACCATCAATAAGGCCTTTGATGCGTTTTCCATAATTCACCTCTAATCTACGAATTCAAAATATAAGTTTTGTATTTGTCCATTTTCATAATCTGGATCTTGATAACTTCTAAATTTTGATGTTTTAAATTCTGAATATTGCCTATACCATTTTATAGCATCCATATTTATATAATTTTCATATTCATGTTTTTTAGTTAGCCATTCATTATCTGAAATTTTTTTTGATTCCTTGATATACTTTAAAATTTGATTTTTATTTTCATTTTCAGTACTTTCAGGATTATAAATAGATGACCATTTTTTTAAATCTACATTAGGATTATTATCTGAATCTGCTATTTCATCTAGTCTATTTTTTATTGCATTTCCAGAATTAAATCCAAATTTATATACATCAACAGAAAATAATTGATTTGAAGGTCTATCTTTATCATAAGCATATTTTATATTAAATTCATTCAACCCTCTTATAGTTATAGACATTCTTACAGTATAATCAACATAATTTGTAGTTCCTGTTGCACTATCACTATTAGTAGTTTGTCTTGAATTATAATCAGCAATCTTATTAATTAATGATACAATATCTGTTCCTTTAACACCATTATCATCAGTATATTTCTCAAACTCTCTATTAAACTTACCTACTTGAGTAGCTTTTTTATTATTGTCTTGTGAACTTTGATAATCGCCTAAGTGTGTAACCATAAGCAATAAGGCACTAATAATTAGTATTGCAATTAATATTCCTCCTGCCATTAGCAAAGCTTTTGAGGCATTTTCCACTTTAAATCACACCTTTCTGTTATAAAAAAATTGAAGATTTTCTATAACATCAACTATTTGTTTAATATGTTCAAATTAGAAACTACTTGATGACATAGAGTTAAATGAATTTGACATACTTGTAAGACCAATAAATACTAATGGTATAATTAAATATCCTACAAATAAACACACCATTGGTGCAAATCCAATTACTTTACCTATCATACCTTTTCTTGATATTAATCTTTCATTTGATTCTTTTCTTTTATCTCTGTAATATTCTCTTTCTGAATCCAATTCATCAAAAGCATCTTTAATAGGTATCTTTTCAACAGCTGCTTGCATACTTTCTACAATTCTAATTAATGGTACATAAGAAATTTCATTTTTTAATTCTTCTAATGCTTCCCAAGCTCCTGCTTCATAGTTATTAACACATCTTGTTATTGGGCTTTTGAAAATATTAGAATATCTCTCTAGCCATTCTAATATCATTTCAACACTAATTCTTTCTATTCTCATTAGCATTAAAATAATAGTCTGGAACTGCATTACTTCATCTTCCATCTCCAATTGTCTCATTCTTGCTTGGAACATTAAAATCCAAATCTGAGACATATATCCAATAATCATAAATACAAATGCTAGTAAAAGTTCAAACCACTTAAAACTTTCTGAATTAACAGTTTGCAATTTTTCTAATACTTGTTTAGCATTTTTTTCAATTTCTTCTGGTTTTGCATTTTTATAATATTTAGATCTTTCCATTGCTTTTTCTATATCTTTTTGTGTTGTGTCTAGTTTTCCTCTAAACATATCTAAAAATACATTATGTATTTTTGTAACTTCCATTGCTTTTGCTTCATCTTTTGCTGACATACTTCCGTATTAAATCATAATCACTTGTAGGTTGTGTATATATATAATCAATAGCTATATTATGTAAATACACAAATAAAAATAGTGAAACTACAAAAGTTACAGCGGCAATGCAAATTCTATTTATATATACCCATTCCATTTTTAATGGTGATGCAGCTTCTTTTAGTAACTCTTTTATTTTTTTATATTCTTTTGTACCATCTTTAGGCAAAAATAAATTTACTATCTTCTTAAAAAATTTATTTTTATAAATTTTTTCTTGCCATGGATTTTCAGTATTTTTAGTACTCATATTAACTGAACCATTATCTTTAATCTTTCTAACTAATATATAAGAAATAAAGGTTATAATTAATATTAAAATTTGAACTATCATTCCTGATTTTCCATAATACCAGTTTTTTACAAATGCAAAGTTTGAAACTGCCCATGCTTTTAATGGTTCTAATAACATAACTGGTGCAATTGAAATAAATGATAAACTTCTAAATACATAATTTAATTTATCTCTTTTTAAAATTTCAATTTGCATTTCTTGTGTTATATTATCAACATTTTTTAAATATAGTGATGCACCATTTATTTTTCTATCACCAAATTCTTTTGTTAAATATGATAACCCTGCAAATTCCTTTAAGAAGTTGTTTGGTGCCACATCATAATATTTTTCAAGTTCTGTTTCTGGATCATCAGAAACTAAAATTTCATGAATCTTTTCACCTTGTCTTGAAATTTCTTTTTCATCATCTAATGATACTTGATAAATAGCTTCTTCTACCATATTAAATTCATGGTAAGCATGTCTAATTTCTGAAAAAAAGTCTATTTGTTGTACTAATAAAGCATCATCTTTTCTATCAACTGAGCCTTCTATTAAAATATCTACCATAAAAATTTCAAACATTAATAAAATAAATAATAATAAAAAGTTATGTCTTGCAATAATAATAGTAATAATAACTACTGGAATTAATATAGCAAGTGATCTTGTTATAATTTTTGCTGAATCTCTTCTTGTTTTGTATTCATCATCTATATTTAAAATTTCTAATCTTCTTCTTAATTTTAATATATATCTTTTTAAAAATGGTATTGTTCTATATGTTAAATATAGTTTTTGATATAAAATTTCAGATGAAAATGCACTCGATTTTGTACCTTTTTGTAACTTTTGTATTTTTTTGTATTCTGATTTTTGCATTTTCTTATTTATTATGTAATAAGCTAATACTATTAATATAAATAATCCTATTGAAATTCCCATTATTATATATAAAACTTGATTTTTCACTTGCTATCACCTCCTTAGTTTTAGTGTTGCTTTTTTAAATTAATTCTATTTCACTTTTATTTTTTGTTCCTCTTCTTTTGTTTTTCATTTGTTCTGAAGAAGTCAAAATTGCATCATCATATTTATTTGTTCTCCAATGTTTGTTTACAAATCTATCAAAATCTTGTAAGTCTGACTCATCCATATTTTCTCTCATACCTCTTAGATTGTCTTCTGAAATTGGATTAGTAATTATATATTCACCATCTATATATTCTAATATATTTCTATATTCATATAATTTTCTATCTGTAATTTTTTCAAAATAATGTGTTGCATTATCAAAAAACTTGTCTATTTTTCCTTCTAATGTTGATTCATTTCTGTGATCATAAGTATATTCATTTTTTTCTTCAATTGGAATACATTCTGTTATTCTTTCTACAAATCTCTTTCCTCTAAAGTCTTTTGATAAATGTATATCAAAATTTAATACTTGTACAACTTGTTCTTCTGCTGTTTTTTCGTTTTTGAATACACCTGTTCTAAGCATTGAGTTTCTTAAAGCTGTTACTAAGTTTGGAAATGTTTTTGCGTGGTGAGTAAATAATGTAAACTTAGAAGCAACCTGTGCTGCTTGTATCATCCAAGATGCTACGGGGTCTGTTGCAACCTCTCCAATTATATTTACAGAACCATCTGTTTTCTTTTGAACATCTAGTCCTTCTTGTCCTGAAATTGTATCTGTTTCACGGAATGTTAGTATGTTTCTTGTTGGATATATTTTTCTTAAGTGCAATTCAAATGCTGTTTCTTGAACCCTTATGTTCATTGTTTCATATATATTTTCTATCATTCCCATAAGCATTGTTGTTTTACCACAACCTTGCTCACCTGTTATAGATATAATTCTTGCACCTTTTACTAAATATTTTAATAATTCTATTGACTCATCACATCCTGGCTCTCCTTTGAACCATTGCTCTAATGTTGAACGTTTTACGTCAAACTTTCTTACAAAGAATGCCCATGTTTCTGAAAAGCTTGGTCTTACAACAACAACACGAGATCCATCTTTCATTTCATTGATTTTATAACCATTTGTGTCTGATAATTGCCCTGGATTGTTGTATTTATAAATATTTTGACATACTCTTTTTAATTCTGATTCTGTTCCAAAACTTAAAAATGCTAAACGAATAGATTTACCTTGGAAAAATATCCATATACTATCACATGCTCTTGGTACTTTATGTTCTGTTACTTGTGTTAAATAATCTGTATCTGATGTTTGTGCTACTTGGCTTAAAAAACTTTCTGGTAATCCAGATACACCACCAGATATACCATCTATGTTCATATCTCTTACTTCATCAATACTACTATATCCTTTATAATGTTGATATAATCTTTGTACTACCACTGATAGTTTATCTGTAAAGTTTAATTGTAAATTTTCTTCTTCATAAATATCTTCAATTTCTTGTGATGTTATAACATAAGATGGTTTTGTTTCTCCTTCAATGTATTTTAATTCTGCTAAATTATATTTTTTAATCATCTGTGTTAAAGCTTCATATCCAAAATCTTTTTTGTACATATAAATTAAAATATCAAATTTGTCTTGTGCTGTAAGTAAAGAAGGAACATCAAATGGAATTGCTTTTGATATATTACTTTCATTAACATCATATTCTTTTGAAAGCAAGTCAAAAATTAATTCTTTAACATATTTCTTATCATTAATATCTCCATAAGTACAACCTTTTAAAGCTTTTTTCAATTCATATTTCTTATTTTTTCTTCTTTTTAACTCTTCTTCTGAAAGTCCTATATCATATAAGTTTACTTTAGTAATTTCATCTAGCCTTCTTTTGACAAATTCTTGCATTTTTTCTAATGTATATGTTTTGTCATCTACATTTAATGTTTTCTCTGTTGGTGCTTCTTTTTTCTTTTTTATAACATAATATATTAAAACACCTGCAATTACTAAAACAACTAAAGTTAATAGAATATTTGTTATAGTCATTTGTTGTTCTCCTTTCTACATATTTATTCGTAGTTCTTGAAGTTTATATATAATACCTTCTGCCGCCCTTTTCACTTCTCCAGCAAAAGAAATATTTCTGTCTTCTGGATCTGATATTTTTCTAACATTCAAAAATAAGTCTGGCACTCCTGCTTCATTTGCAGCTTCCATAAAAAGTGTATTGTATGGTACTGTTAACACTTGTCCTCTTTGTTCAAAATATCTAGCCACATTTTTAGCATTATTTTTAGAAAATTTATCATATCTACCTATTAGTATAATTGTTTTTGATAAATTTAATAATTCATTATTTTCTTTTATTTTTTTTATATTTCTTAAATTTTGGTTTGTATTTAAAATAATTATATCTGAATTTTCTATAATCTTTTGGCGAATATTTTCATTTAAATTTAAATCTAAATCCACAAATACTTTGTCATATTGCATATTTGCTACATTAATTAAGTCTATATATTCTTCAGCTATTTCTTTTTCTTCTAATCCATTATTTATTTTTTCTTTATTTTCTGCCCCTAAAATAACTTCTAATCTATCTTTAAATACTACCTTCGTATAGTTTGTAATCATTTCTGGTGTTAGTTTATTTGCTCTTACTATTTTAGCAATTCCTTCTATTCCACTTTCTGTATCAATAGTTTTTCTATTTTCACCAAAAATGCCTCGTCTTATCTTTTTTGCTTTTTTTTCTTCAAAGTAGCATGAATTAATTTTGTCTTCTTTATTTGTTGTTGATATAATTAAGTTTTTACTATTATATTCAATTGACATATATGTTGCAATTGCAACTAAAGACATTGTTTTTCCCGTTTCTTCTAACGAGTTATTAACAAATGTAATTACCGCCATATTATTATGCTCCTCTTTCTATGTTTTTTATTGCTCTTCTAACATTTGAATCATTTCTTTCATTTAATATTTGTTGAGCTATAAAACTTAAACTATCCTTATATTGTGTGCTAAGTCTTTTAAATTTTATTTTTTGTACCCTTTGATTTTCTGCAATTACTGTTAAATCTCCATTTTCAATTGGAAAATAAATTCTTTCATTATCCCAAACTGCTTTATGACCTAATGCTAAAAAGTTGAAGTATTCATCATCTTCTTTTAAAACTTCTTTAGCAAAATATATTTTAGTTATATTAACTGGAACATTTAATGCTGCTAATATTTCCATTCCTCTTCTTAAAGAATATACATCAAAAGATGTTACAAAATAATTTTTATCTGCCATATCAATATTAAATTCACTTATTCTAGATGGTACATCTATATCTATAAGCAAAATATCATAAGGTAAATCTTGTGTAATTCCCAAATAGTTTTTTATATCTTCAACACTTTTAAATCCTACTGCTACATCTATATCTTCAAAAGAAGTTACATAAGATAATGTAGGATTTATAGCTGGCACAATATATTTAGCTTTTTGATTTATTGTAGAATCTATAACTAATACTCGTTGCTCCATAATTGTTAATATTTTAGCAACATTAAGTAATAAATCTGTTTTATCGAATGCTCCTATAAATCCTATTTTCTTCATTTATAACTCTCCTTTATTTAGTATTTCCTGTTCCTGCTAAAGAATCTAAATATGCTTTTCTATTATCTTTTGAATTTGTAATACTTTCTTGCACTTGTGCTTTTAAATTTTCTTCTCCTTCTTCTCCACTATTATTTAATGCACTATCAATTGCTCCATTTCTCACTATTCCAGCTTGATTATTATATCTATTTACTAATTCATCTCTTGCTGTTTGTACTATATTAGGGTTAGTATCAATTAATGCCATTACTTCCCTTGTTGCTACATATGTAGGTTCTGCAGCCTTTTGAATTCCTGCTTCAGTATATGTTGTTACATATAATTTTGATCCTAATATTCTATAAGCATCTACAATTGCATTGTTCAATGTAATAATTTCGCCTTCTGTAAGTTTAATCCAAATAGTATCTTCTGAATCCACACCACCTACTTGTGGTATTTCTACTTGTTTTTTTGACACTACTATGTAATCTTGTCCTGTTGGTAGTGCTAATCTGACATCAATATATTCTCCAGTTTCTAATTGAGATGGCAATATAAACATATTATACTCTTGTTTTCTTAAATCATCTGTTGTTTTTTCATTTGATTTTGCAACCATGTCAATTGTTATAATATTATTTTTATACATATCTACTTTTGCTATAAGTGGTACTTCATTGAACTCAATATATTCTTTTTCTCTATTTTTCTCTATATAATATTTTCCATTATCATTTTTTAATTCATTTTTATCTTTATTATCTACTAAATATAGTTTAGTTTCTCCATTTTTTACTTCTGTTGATACAGTTCTTCCTTCTTTATCTTCTAATGAATAATTTGAAAAAATCTTTTCATTTCCTATTGCATTACTTGGGACAAAATCTTTATTTATTACTTGTTGTGTAAGCATTTCTGGTGTAATAGTTTCTCCTGATTTAATATCTTGTTTTAATACATATATTTTTACACTTTTAGCTTTTTCTTCTGCTTCTTTTTCTTTATATCCTTTTAATTGTATAAGTAAAAATGCTATTGCTAATGCTGCAAATATTAAAGTTACTAATACACCCATTAAAAATGAAATTTTTGATTTTCTTTTCATTGGATTTGTTGCCATCACCAATTCCTCCTTTAATTTTTAAATATTTTGTACTATATATTATTTTACATCAAAATAATGCTTAAATCAACAAATTAAATCGCTTGTCATATAAAAATAATATTGTTGTAACATTATTGTAATAAATATCACAAATCTATATATTTACCAATAAAATCCAAATAAAATGTCAAAAAAGAAATTTCTTTTTTGACATTAACAATATTTTTCGATGGCTTTTTTTACTCCATCATTTTCATTATCTTCTGTTACATAATCTGCAATCTGTATAACTTTAGGTGTACTTTGTCCCATAGCTACTCCAACCCCTGCATTTTCTATCATATCTTTATCATTCATATTATCACCTATTGCAATTACTTCTTCTTTTTTTAATTCTAATCTTTTTAGTAAATATTCAATAGCAGTCCATTTATTAACATCTTTTAATGCAATCTCTGTATAAAAATATTCAATTTTTGATTCTTCTGTACCATGCTTTATTGTTTTCCTTGTCATATGTGATACTTCTAAAACCTCAATATCAGAAATATTTTTTAATTTTTTTATAATAGAATTAAAAACCATTTCGCTTTCATCACATATTGTTACTTTTAAATATTTTTTGTCTTGTGAATTTTTAATATATTCTTTCATATTTTCCACAATTTTTATTTTTGTTTTATTTTCTTCATCTTTTTTCAAATTTTCTTTATAATAATATAACACATTAAATTTTAGTGCTTTTGTTAAAATAACATCTTCTGTATAAATATTATAAAAAATACTATTCTTTTCACATAAATCTATTATTTTTAAAATTTTTTTTACATCTAATACTTTTTCGTATATTGTTTTATTATTTTTCATATCATAAATTAAAGCGCCATTTCCAGCTATAAAATAATTTTTTGAATCAATTTCTTTTGCTATTGTTTCTATTGAGTCAACTGGTCTTCCAGATGCAATAATAACATCAGTTCCTTTTTTCATTGTTTGTTTTATAGTTTGTTTAGTCTCTTCTGTAACTATTCCATAACTATTTAGTAAAGTTCCATCTAAATCCACTGCTATTAATTTGTACATTTTTCTCTCCTTTATTTATTTTTGAACACTTTATCACAACTAAAATCATTTTTCAATTTTTTTGAAAAAATTTCCTGTTTATTATTTCGTATTTTGCAAATGATAGTATTAGAAAAAGCAAATGTTTTTTTCTAGAAATGTATATTTGCAGGAGGTGAAAAATAATGGCAAACAATTCAAACAAAAAATTAGTTCCAGAAGCTATGTCAGCTTTAGATAAGTTCAAATATGAAGTAGCTAGTGAAGTTGGTGTTACTCTAAAAGATGGATACAACGGTGATATATCTGCTAAAGATGCTGGTAGAATCGGTGGTAACATGGTTAGAAAAATGATTCAACAAGTTGAAAGTCAAATGAAATAGTTTCATTTATGAATAAACTGATAGAAATTTAGCATTATGATTGAAGGTAGAAAGTTATATTTTGTTTTTATTTATGTTACATACATTAATAAAGGCAGGATATGATTTCCTGCCTTTTATTTTATTATATTATTCATTAACACTTTCTACTCCACCTTGAATAGTAACATTACTTTCTAGTTTTTGTATACTATCACTATTCAATATTTTTAACTTTCCTGTAACTTTTACTGCTTCCATTATCAACTTATTAGGTTGTCTTGCAAAAATCTCTCCTTCTATATTACCTCCAACAATTTTTGTTGTTGCATTTTGAATAATATTTCCTAAAATATTACCATTTTCTATTTGCAAAATAGAATTTTTACCTTGTATAATACTATTTTGTGTACCTTTTATAATTCCATTTTTTATAATTACTTTTTGTTCTATAGCATCTGATGTGTAAATAGCTGTTCCATCTTGAACTTCAATTTCTCCATTATTTAATATAAATTCACTATTTTTTCCATCTAAATTAATTGCTATATCATTTATTCCTTTTGTTATTCTAATTTCTCCACCATTCATAATAAATTTACAGTCCTCTGATAAACTGATTGTTTGCATTCCTTGGTGCTGTAAATTATTATTTGTAATTATTCCATTTTCTAATTTTAATTTTGCTTTATTTTCAAGTGATATTATTTTAGTATTTAGTCCTGTATTTTTTGCAATAATTGCTCCTTTTTTATTCTCACTACTATCTTCTATAGTTAGAGTTGTGTACTCTCCTTCTACTACAATAGCTTTATTAATTTCATAAGGCTCACTTGATGAAAGAGTAAATCCATTTAAATCGATAGTCTTTGTTTTATTAATTATTAAACTTTTATTTGTTATAATATCACCTATTATTTTTATATATTTTATACTTTCATCATTTACAGCATTTTGTAAGTCTTCAAAAGTTTGAACTTCTATATAATCACTTAAAGCATAATTTTCATTATATAATGTATTAATGTCTTTTATTTCATAACTTTCTTGTATTTTTTCAATTTCTTTTTGTTGATTTTGTACTTTATTATTTGAACTTACATATATTCCAACTACTACAATTAGAAAAAACATCATACTAATTATTACATATAGTGTTACTGAGCCTTTTTCATCTTTAGAGTTCTTCATTTTATCACCTTTTAATTTATGCTTCTGGTTCTACTAAACCATAGTTTTTTCCATCTTTTAGTTTATGTATTACATTTACTTTACCAGTTTCTACATTAATAAAGCACAAGAAATTATGTGTTTGATTTTCTTGTAGTTTTAAAACTGCGTCTTCTGCTGTGATTGGTTTTATCTCATAATATGATGTCTTTATTATTTCATTTGCAATCTCTGAAACTGAATCTGTAGTATTTCCCAATGTTTTTAAACTTGCATCTTTCATCATTTTTTCTTTCTTTGTTTTTGCTTTTCTAATCTGTCCTTCTAATATGTCAATGTCTTTGTCAATTGAAGCATACATATCTTTATCTTCTGTAACTGCTCTGTACTTTTCTCCATTAGTAATTACGCAAATTTCTGCCTTTTGTATATTTTTTTCTGTTTTTAAAGTAACATCTGCTTCAGCTTCTCCAAAATATTTATCTATCCTTTCTAATTTTTTCTCCACATAGTCATTAATTGCTTCTGTTATTTTTAATTCTTTTCCTATAATTTTTATTTTCATAAAAATCGCTCCCTTCTTTTTTTGCTTTTGATTGTTTGATTATATCTATTATTATTTTTTTTTTCAAGTACTTTTTCTTAAAATTTATATAATTTTATTAATTGTTTTGTAATTTTTGATACAAATTACAAAAAAAAAAGAGAAGTAATTCTCTTTTCAAAATATTTCTTCTAGCTTGTACTCTTTCTCTAATTTTTCATTAAAATAAATTTTAGTAATTAATTCAAATTCTTTTAAGCTATCATCTTTTAAGTTAAATGAATATAACTTTTTAGGAGGTGCAGAAGCAATATATTTAATTGCATTTCTTGTACTTTCACTCATATCAAGTGAAGACTTATCTTGCTTTCCACAAGCTTCACATTTAAAACCATTATCCTTAATACTAAATTTATTCAAATTTTCTTCTTGTTTGCAATTTACACATTTTAAAACTCTAGGTGTAAATCCTAAAATACATAGAAGTCTAAACTTAAAAACACTTAATATAAACTCCATATCTCTATCAGATACTGATAAAGTATATAAAGTATTTAAAAAAAGCTGTAAAATCTTGTAACAATTTTCATTTTCATCTGTTACATCTTGAATTATTTTGTTAATATGTATTGCGTATTTTAATTTATCCAAATCTGTACGTAAATTATAAAATATTTCAATTGTTTCACACGAATTTATATGATAAGTACTTGTGCCTTTATACATCAAATATTCACCAAAACAAAATAATTGTGTGCTAGCTAAAAGAGCACTTTGTGGTCTTCGTGCTCCTTTTGCTACACAAGATATTTTCCCATAATTTGGTGTTAATATAGTAAGCATTTTATCATAATCTCCCATATTATTTTCTGCAATTACTATTCCATTTACTTTTACATTTGCCATATCTACTCCCATATTTATTTTTATAAAAATTAAACTAAACATTATTTATTTTCTAAATTCATATTTGTAACTTTTTGTATTTCTTCTATCTCTTTAATACCTTTTTCCAAATTTTCAATTTGTTTATACTCTAAAAAGGTATTAATATCTCCTGTATTTTTAAATGTATCCCATGCTAATTGTTTAATCATTCGCCTCATCTCCATCCTTAAAGTTTTACCTTTAATTTATCTTTTGCATTTTTCCATAATTTATACACTATTTTAATTTAAATTTATTAACAATTGTATCATTATCTAACCAATCTTGTTTTACTTTGACCCATGTTTTTAGATTAACCTTTATACCAAAATTTTGCTCCATTTCAACTCTAGCTAATTTTCCTATTCTTTTTAACATTTCTCCATTTTTTCCAATAATTATTCCTTTATGAGATTCTCTTAAACAATAAATTGTAGCTTCAATATCATAAATTTCTTCTAAATTTTTATTTTTTCTTAATTTCATTTTTTCTACTTCAATAAAAATTCCATGTGGCACTTCATCTTTTAATAGTTTTAAAGCTTTTTCCCTAATTGTTTCTTCTGCTAATTGGCGCATAGTTTGATCTGTGTATTCCTCTATATTATAATATGCAGGTCCTGGTTTAAGGTTCTTTTCTATCTCTTCTAAAATAATTTTTCTATACTTTTTTTGATTAGCAGAAATTGGTATTACAGCTGTAAAATCATATTCTTTCCTATAAACATCTATTAAATTCAATAATTTTTCTCTTTTTACTAAGTCTATTTTGTTAATTAATAATATTGTTTTTAAATTTGACTCTTTTATTTTATCTAGTATTATTTTATCTCCTCTTCCAATTTCATTACTTGTAGCTTCAATTACAAATAAAACAACATCTGCATCTGGTATCATGGCAAAAGAAGTTTCTACCATAGTTTCATTTAATTTATGTTTTGGTTTATGAATTCCTGGTGTATCTATAAATATAATTTGTAAGTTTTCTGTATTTACAATTCCTCTTATTGCTGTTCTTGTTGTTTGGACTTTGTTTGCAATAGCTGCAACTTTTTCACCAACTAATAAATTAATTAATGTTGACTTTCCAACATTAGTTCTACCAATCAGTGTTACAAATCCTGATTTAAATTCTTTTTCCATTTATTCCTCCATACTTATTTTTATAATTAATTATATTATACATCATTTTAATGCTAAATTTGTAGAATTCTTGAAAATTTTTTTAAAATATAAAAAATTCCTTTTAAGAAACTATATATCTATTCTTAAAAAGGAATTTTTATTTTATTACGCATAAGCTTGACGTTTTTTGAAAGATAATAAATTTGATATTTCTTTTTCTGAATTCTTGGCCTTTTTTGTTTTGTTGGCTCTTTCTTGTTCCAATTGCCTTTTTTGTTTTTCTGCCATTGATTGGCAAATTGCTTTTTGATAAGCAAAATGTGTATCTTGTGATATCTTATTCCAATTATATTCATTTCTTACTTTATTTTTTGCTTTTTTAGTTATTTCTGCACATAGCTTATGGTCATATAATAGTTCTAATATAGCATCTGCTATTGAATTAGGATTACCACAATATGCTTTCATTCCATTTTCTTTATGTTGTACTATTTCATTTAAGCCTCCTATATCAGACACAACAACTGGATTTTCTGAAAGCATTGCTTCTAATGCTACAATTCCAAATGGTTCATAAGTACTTGGAAATACTGATATATCTGCTGACTTATACATTTTTTGTACATCTTTACCTGATAAATATCCTGCAAAATATACTTTTTCAGATATTCCCAAATTGTATACTTGCTCTTTTAATTCATCCATCATTCCGCCTTTTCCACAAATAATTAATTTTGAGTCGTGATATCCTTGTAATATTTTAGGCATTGCTGAAATTAAATGTTGTATTCCTTTTTCATAAACAAGTCTTCCCATAAATAAAATAATCTTTTCATTGTCCATGGCAAATTTTCTTCTAAAGTTATAGTCTCTTTCTACACCAGAAAATAAACTCATATTAACTCCATTTGGTATAACATTTATTTTTTCATAAGGTAAACCAAATAATCTTTGTAATTCATTTTTCATATAATTACTATTTACTATTACTTCTGATGCTTCATAAGTTAGCATCCATTCAGTGTCATTTATATATCTTTGTGTTTCATCATGAATTCCACTATTTCTTCCTGCTTCTGTTGCATGTATTGTTGCTATAATTGGAATATTATAAGAATTTTTTAATGTTTTTGCAGCATAAGCTACTAACCAATCATGTGCATGTATTACATCAAAGTTCCCTTCTTTTGCTATAATTTCATTTGCTTTTGCTACTAAATTAAAATTTAATTGCATAACCCAGTCTATAAAATTATTTGGATTAATCATATAATTATTAACTCTATATACTTTTACACCTTTATCATCTTCAAAGTCTGGGGCATCTCCTTCTTTATATGTAACAACTGTTACTTCATGCCCATCTTTTAGTAATGTTTTTGATAAATCATATACTACTCTTGCTATTCCACCTACTACTCTTGGTGGATATTCCCATGTTAACATTAATATTTTCATTGGTATTACGCCCTTTCTTTGAATAATCTTCTTTTGTTTGACATTTTACTTATTATATTGTATACAAGTTTTTGAAAATTGTAAATGGTTTTGAAAAATTTTGTTGTGTATTTTAATATATTGTAAAATTATTGATTTATATGTCATCTTTAGTAAAACTTTTAACTATATTTCAGATGCTTTAAAAATTATATAAGAATTTTCTGAGGAATGTGTTTTGTTTTTATGGCAATCTTTAATTTTTCCTAACAGCAAAAAAAGAAGAATTCTATTTTTAATTCTTCTTTTCTATTTATAATATATTAAATATTTAAGATTCTACTGGGTAAACACTAACTTGTTTTTTATCTCTACCTTTTCTTTCAAACTTAACTGTTCCATCTACTACTGCATATAAAGTATCATCACTACCTTTTTTTACATTAGTTCCTGGATAAACTCTCGTTCCTCTTTGTCTTACTAGGATATTTCCAGCTAAAACAAATTGTCCATCTGCTCTTTTTACACCAAGACGTTTTGATTCACTCTCACGACCGTTGTGTGAACTACCTTGACCTTTTTTATGAGCCATTTATCTCACTCCTTTCGGTTTTTTGTTTATATATCTCTTATATAAATATTATCAAAATCTTTGATTTTGTTTTATGTAGAAATTATGCTTCTGCTTTTTCTTCAACTTTTTCTGTTTTTGTTGTTTTTCTTGCTGTTGATTTAATAGCAGTTATTTCTACTTTAGTATATGGTTGTCTATGTCCTTGTTTTCTTCTGTAGTTCTTTTTAGGTTTCATTTTGAAAACAATTATTTTTTTGCCTTTACCATGTGCAACTACTTTTCCTTCAACTTTCATACTTTTAACATAAGGATTTCCAACTTGTACTTTTCCTTCATCAGATACTAATACTACTTTGTCAAATGTAACTTTTTTTCCTTCTTCTGTATCTAATTTTTCAAAAAATACTACATCTCCTTCTGCTACTTTGTATTGTTTTCCACAACTTTCAATTACTGCGTACATTTAAAATGCACCTCCCTTATTTGTATACTCGCTAACCCTTAATTATAAGGTAACTAAATCAAATTAGTTTTTTTGTACCTTGATTAAGCGGATTACAGTTATTTATTCTAACATTTTTTTTATTTACTGTCAAGTAATTTTAGCAATTATGTTTTGGTTTTAATTATATCTCTTCTAATTCTTTTATTGCTTGTTCATATTGTTCTTTATTTGGTGCTTTTCCATGCCATCCAACTTGATTTTCCATAAAGGAAACACCTTTCCCTTTTATAGTTTTTGCAATGATACAAGTTGGCTTTTCTTTTACATTTTTTGATACTTCAAATGCCTTTAATATTTCATCTATATCATTACCATCAATATTTATAACTTGGAATCCAAAACTTCTAAATTTCTCATCAATTGGATATGAACTCATTACTTCTTCAATTGTACCATCAATTTGCAAATTATTATTATCTACTATTACACATAAATTATCTAATTTATATTTTGAAGATGCCATAGCAGCTTCCCATATTTGCCCTTCTTCTATTTCCCCATCTCCTAAAATACAATATACCCTATAATCTTTTTTATCTAACTTCCCTGATATTGCCATTCCATTTGCTGCAGATAATCCCTGCCCTAAAGACCCTGTTGTCATATCTATTCCTGGTATGTGTTTCATATCTGGATGTCCTTGTAAGATACTTTCAATATTTCTAAGATTTTTTAATTCTTCTCTATCAAAAAATCCATAGTTGGCTAAAGTAGAATATAATGCAGGTGCGCAATGTCCTTTTGATAATACTAATCTATCTCTATTTTCATCTTTAGGATTTTCTTTATCTATATTCATCTCATTAAAGTATAAGACTGTGATAATGTCTGCTATTGAAAGTGAACCTCCTGGGTGTCCTGATTTTCCATTATAAACAGCTTCGATAATTCCTTTTCTTACATTTTTAGCTGTTTTCTTTAATTCCTCTATATCTTTTATTTTTTCCATAATTCTCTCCTATTTATATTATTTGGAAAAGGGGCTTCAGAACCTTTTTCAGCCCCTAGCCCCTTTTATTTGCACAATGTTGAATTCTTCAAATACCAGCATATTTGTGCCTTCAATAATGTCATAATATTGTTCATTTCTTCTGGTATACATTTGTCTTCAATAGCCTGTTGACATTCCACATTCGCCTCCATCATGTATCTAGCAATCTCTATTGCTACAGTATGAAGCTCAAAACCAAATCCTATCTCGTTCATTGTGCTTTTTCCCTCCTCTCTGTACACAGAGAAAATTTCTGCTTTTTTTGTATCTACTAAAATTATAACATATTTATAACATTTATTCAAATATTTTTTGAAATTCTTGTTCGTTAATTTTTTCTTTTGTCAACAGTGTTTGAGCAATAACATCTAATTTATCTCTATGATCAATTAACAATTTTTGGGCTGAACTATAAGCTTCATCTATTAACGCTTTTACTTCATTACCAATTTTATCACCAATATTTTCTCCAAAAGCTAACATATCCCCTTGTTCTTTGCCTTGAAAATCAATTGGCCCTAAATTTTCACTCATTCCATATTTAGTAACCATTTCTCTCGCTATTTTAGTTGCAACTTCTATATCATTACTAGCTCCTGTTGAAATATCATCTAATACTAATTTTTCAGCAGCTCTACCACCTAATAAAGCAATCAATTTTTCTTTCATTTCTGTTTTTGAAATATAATATTTGTCCTCATCTGATTTATACATTGTATATCCACCAGCAACACCTCTTGGAATAATAGAAACTTCTTTTACATCTGTTTGTGTTGGTAAATACCAACTAACTACTGCATGTCCTGCTTCATGATATGCTGTGAGTTTCTTGTCTTTATCAGAATAAACCCTACTATGTTTTTCTAAACCTACTGTAACCTTTTTAACTGCTTCTTCTATATCTGCGTTTTCTATTTCTTCATGTTTATTTATTGTTGCAATAATTGCAGCTTCATTTAAAATATTTGCAAGTTCTGCTCCTGTAAATCCTGCTGTGTCTTCTGCAATACTTTCCAAATTCACACTATCTGATAATCTTTTTTCTGCACTATGAATTCTTAAAATCTCAAGTCTTCCTTTTAAATCTGGTGTTGGAATTGTAATTTGTCTATCAAATCTACCAGGTCTTAATAATGCTTTATCTAACATTTCTGGTCTATTAGTTGCTGCTAAAACAATAATTGTTTCTTCTGAACTAAATCCATCCATTTCTACTAATAATTGATTTAATGTTTGATTATTTTCTGTTTCTGCCCCACTATTTGATGTTCTTCTTGAACCAATTGCATCTATTTCATCTATAAAAACAATACATGGTGATAATTTTCTAGCTTTATCAAATAACTTTCTTACTCTAGAAGCACCAAGCCCTGCAAACATTTCTATAAATTCTGATCCGCTCATTGATATAAATGGTACATTAGCTTCTCCCGCAATTGCTTTTGCAATTAATGTTTTTCCAGTTCCTGGCTTTCCATATAATAGAACTCCTTTTGGAATTTTAGCCCCCATTCTTGTAAATTTTTCTGGTCTTTTTAAGAAATCAACAATTTCAATTAATTCTCCCTTTTCTTCGTCTAAGCCTGCTACATCTTTAAATCTTATTCTTGTTTTTCTTTCAGTTTCTTCATATACTTGGCCTTTTTCACCTAATCCTTGCATTTTAAATATCATTATAAATAACGCTAACATAATTAGTGTTGGAAAAATACTCAAAATTGCTGCTGGTATTTGTGTAATTATATTTTTTGGTTTTTGAATTAGCTCAAAATCATTTCCCTCTGATATTTTTTGTTGTACTAGCTCAATAAAAGCTTCTGTATTAGGAACTACTGCTCTTTTTTCTTCTCCACCTTTTATTTTTACCTTAACATTAGTACTTCCAACTGTCATTTCTATTTTTTCTATATTTCCATAAGATATTTCTTTTATTAAATCTGTATATGCTAATACTTTGTTATCTTTCTCTTCATCTTTTGATACATAATAAATTGCTATTCCTGCTATAATGATAATAAATACTATTAAAACAATTACTGACATTAATAAGCTTTTTTTATTTTTGTTTTTATTTTTCTTATCCATTATTCCTCCTTAAGCGTTTGAACCTTCAGGTTCCTCACCTTCATCTTTTTCTTCGTCTTTTTCTTTTTTATTTTTTGTTTCTTTATTTTCCTTTTTACTCTCTTCTTTTTTTTCTTCTTTATTTTTTTCTTTCTCTTCTCTAATTTTTTCTTCTACTTCTACTATTTTTTGAACTTCGCCTTGCTTCTTATTTAATTCTCCTTTTAAAATAAATATTGCGGCCATTACATAAATTGTTGCTACTGAAACATACATTAAATCAAAATATGGAATTGTATAAG
This sequence comes from Clostridia bacterium, assembly GCA_022794055.1. GTDB lineage: Bacteria > Bacillota > Clostridia > TANB77 > CAG-508 > CAG-269. Next base: position 7,232 of record JAAWEA010000037.1, on the reverse strand, counting down.
AATAGAATATATTAACTATAAAATAAATCATTTCTAATAATGTTGGTAAAGTAATTGCATAAATCACCATATTAAATACTGCTATATACCTAATTTTTAACTTTAATATAATTGTTGCTAAATATGCAAATATGCTTATAAATACAATATACATCAGAGCATTAAACATATAAGCAATAAAGAATGAAATAATATATATAGTAAATACATTAAATATTATATTAGGACTTTTTATATAATCAATAAGTTCTTGTTTACTATTAATTTGTAAATTATCTGTATTCCTAAATAATTCTGAATAATTAATTGTACTTTGTTCTGTTTTTCTTTCTCTAATAATAGCTTTTTCTTTTAGTATAATAATTCCACCTTCGTCTTCACTAATATCTTCTATATATTTATTAATTATTTCTTCATTTTCAATATTTGTATCTATAATTACTTTTCCAAGTTCTGTTTCATTATCAATAATTACATCTTCAGATTCAATACTTAATTTTCCATCTTTATAATTAACTTCTGGAACTATTCTATCTATATTACTAGCAAATTTGTTAATTGCTTTAGTTGTCTCATAAACCATTCTACCTGAAGCTATAAATGCTAATACAATAATTAGTATAATTAAGTATTTTAAAGCTTTTCCTACTCCTTCTGCTGCTAATTCTGAATATTTATCTATTTTGTCAATTGAATACCATACTTTTTTAAAAAATCCCTTTTTTAATTGTGTATCTTTCTCTTCTTTATTTTGTGGTTTTTGTTTCAATTTAATACCACTCCCTTCTAATACTACTATCTATAAACTTAATTTTATCATGTAATATTACTTCATCATTTATTTTTATATTTTTTCCTGTTATATCTACTGTAATATGGCAAGTTCCTACTCGTCCTAGAACGGTACATTCTTGTCCATTTATATTAACTTTTAATTTTTGCTTTTGAAATATATACTTTATATCATGTAAGAGATAACGTATTTTGTCAATTATGCGAAACATGTCCTTTTGTATGTCAATATTATATGCTCCATCATGTCCAGAAGAAATGATTGCAATTTCTAAATCTTTTTTCGTTTTATATACCTTTGAATATCCAATATAGAAGCCTTTTGAAACATTTTTTATCTCTATTACATTAGATTTTAAATATCCTACTTTTTTTAATCCTAATGAATTTTTAGATGAAACTCTTCCCATAAAAGCTGATCCTATTCTTACTGCATTTAAGTGCATATTGGGAAATTTTATAAATGCTGATGTATTACATACATGTAATATTCCTGTTTTTATTTGGTTCATTTTTAAAACTTCAATACAATTCATAAATCTTTGAAATTGAATTTTTGTATATTTATCATCATAATATGAACTTGAAAAATGTGTATATGTTCCTTCTATTTTTATATTTCTTAATTCCTTTAAATCTTGTATCATTTCTTCTCTTTTTGAGTAGACAAATCCATATCTTCCAAAACCTGTATCTATTTTTACATGTACTCTTGGAGTTATTTTTAGGTCTTGTCCTATTTTATTGGTTATTTTTAAAGATTCCTTTGAGCTTATAGTTAAAATTATATTATTTTCTACTAATTTTTTAACTTCTTCTTCTATTATAACAGGTGATAATAGTAAAATTTCTGCTTCAATCCCTTCTTTTCTTAATTTTAATGCGTCTTCAACTGTTGCGACTGCAAAAAAGTCTATTCCATTTTTTATTAAGAATTTTGTATATTCTATAATGCCAAGTCCATAAGCATTTAATTTTACAACTGCAATAATTTTAACTTTATTTCCATTATCATCTGGTAAATTGGTGTTAGCATATTCTTTTATTTTTTCTATATTGTATTTTAAGTCTTTCTTGCTTATACTAACTAAGTTCACACTGCCTCCTTTTTCAATTATACCTTTCTTTTTATTTTTCTTAAAATTTTAAATAGTTTTTCTGATATTTTGTATAATTGATATTTAATTGGTTTAAAAGGAATATAAATTTCTCCTATAAATTCTGTGAATTTAGCTCCAAATCCTTTTTTAAATCTATATAGTCCATATTGTGGGTGATTTTCGTCTACAACTCCAGAAACACCTCTAAAATCGTAAATTGAATCATGTTTTGCTATTGACATTTTTATCATTTCCCATTGTAATAAATAATTTGGCATTAAATTTCTGTGCTTATTGCTACTTGCTCCATATAAATACCAAGTTTTATTTCCATACATAATTGGTATTACTCCAGATATTGGCTTGTCTTCATAATAAGCCATTAATAACTTCATGTGTCCTCCTGGCACTAAGTTATCATACATTTTCTCAAAATAAGCTAATGGTCTTGTTATAAAGTCATCTCTTTTCCCTGTTTCTTCCATTATTTTATGGAAGTCTTTTAAGTCTTCTCTACTTCCTTCTTTTATTATAATTCCTTTTTTAGTTGCTAAACGAATATTATATCTCCATTTTTGATGAAAACCTGCCATTACTTCTTCTTCTGTTTTATCTTTTACATCTAGTCTAAATACATATCTTGGCTGTATTTGATCTTTAAAATCTTTTGCATCATCTTTTATTTTATATCCTAAGTTTTCTACTATGTCTCTGAATGTTTGGTCATCACTTTCTACATCTGGTTCAATTCTAAGTCCTATTGCATTATATTTTTTAGCTAATTCTTTTGCTCCATCTGTTAATTGCTTTACTACTGCTATATCATGTACATCACATACTGGTCCTCTTGAAGCATACATTAGATTTCCAAAAATGGGTATTTTTCTAATTAATATACATAGCGATCCTATAATATTATTTTGTTCATCTTCTGCTAATATTACTTCTGGTGTCCAGTTTGGCTTTTTTATTTCTGCCCATTCTAATGATTGCTGAAAATTGCATCTTTCATGACCTTCTAAGAATTTTTTATATTCTTTTTTTGAGGCTTCGTCTGTTACAAATCTCATTTTTTTATTCCTTTCTTTTATTATTATTTACGGTTTATTCGTATTTTACACCAATATATTTATTTTTACAAGTAATTTCATGGAATTTTAGAAAATGACTGTTCAATATCCGTATTAGCAAGTAATAGTGAATATTAATGTTTAGAATCATATATTCTTATTGTTTTTACTTTTCTTTTTGTTGTTAATTCTAATCTTAAATATTAAAAATAAAAACACCACATTTGCCCTGCCAAGCTTTGTGGTGTTTATCATAAATATTAATATTTAATACTTTATTAATATATTCTAAATTCTATTTTTTCTATAGTATTCCTCTTCATTTAATATGGTGGAGGTGAGGAGAGTCGAACTCCTGTCCATAATACTATCCATATAGACTTCTACAAGTTTATTTTATCTTTTATTTTCATCTTTTATTCGCCGACAAAAAGGCTAACAAAAAATATAGCTTTATAAATACCCACTATTTCTAAAGCAAAAATAGCTTCGTTTCCTACTTTAATTGACACCTAATCTAAACCAGTAGGCTATTTAGTTAGATGACACTGCAATTAGGCAGCGTATGCTAATTCTTGATTATCAGCGTTTATTTTTAATTTTGCTTTTTTTAAGTGGCCAAAGCAACCATCCACTACTTGCTATCTATATTTCAAATAATATGTCGAAACCTTTACACCCCCATATTCTTAATAATTATATCATATACTTTATGAGTTGGCAATCCTACTGCTGTAGTGTAATTTCCTTCTATTTTTTCCACAAATACACAAAATTCATTTTGAATACCATAAGCTGCTGCTTTATCCATAGCATTTCCTGTTTCTATCCAGCTTTCTATTTCTTCATCTGATATATCTTTTAAATATACTTTAACTTTATCATAAGTATTATATTCTTTAGTCTGTCCATCTTTGTGCATTAAAATACTTACACCTGTTATAATATAATGTTCTTTATCGCCTTCCAATAGCTCTTTAATAAATTCCTTTGCTTGTTTTTTATCTTTTGGCTTGCCATATATCTTACCATTTTTAACAACAATTGTATCTGCTCCTATTACAATTCTATTACCATCTGTCTGCGAAAATACTGATATTGCTTTTTTGTAAGCTAAATTTGTTACTTGTTCTTCAACAGTAATTCCTTCTAATAATTTTTCCGCTACTTTACTTACTATTATTTCAAATTTTGGTACTACTAATTGTAATAATTCTTTTCTTCTAGGCGAACCTGAAGCCAATATTATTCTCATTTTTTTATTTACTCCTTTTATATAATTTTATATCTATTTTTTTGGTTGATTTGGTAATATGTATTATTTACTATTTTCTTTAACCTAACTTGTTTTATTATATAAAATTTTGTTCTTAAAATCAACTAGATTTTTTTGACATTTCTCTTATAAATTCATATTATATTTTAGGTGATTTATATGTCAATTGTTTCTACTAACCAAAATTATGGTTATAATTTATTAAGACGTAATCTTTTATCTTTAAATACAAAATATCCTTTTTTAAATATTCAAGTTGTTGGAAATAGTGTTTTAGGGAAAAATATTTATGTTGTTAAATTAGGACATGGCTCAAAAAAAGTCCTTTATTCTGCTTCATTTCATGCTAATGAGTGGATTACTTCTATATTACTTATGAAATTTATTGAAGATTATTGTATTGCTTATGTAAATAATTCTGATTTGTATGAATATTCTATTCATAATTTGTTTAATGAAGTGTCTATTTATATAATGCCTATGGTAAATCCAGATGGCGTTGATTTAGTTACTGGTTTTCTTCCCTCTTATTCTTCAGCATATCAGTCAGCTTATAAAATTTCAAATGTATTTCCTACTATTCCTTTTCCTAATGGATGGAAAGCAAATATTAGAGGTGTGGATTTTATTAACTTCCATTTATATTTTATAGCATAACTTTAAAAGCACTATTATGTATTCTTTTTATACTCTCCATTTTCATAAATAAACAAATCTCCTTCTTTTGCAGTTTGATATAAATCTTTTGGAAATTCTACTTCTTCAATTCCTTCTATTCCACCACCTAAAATGTTATTTAAATCATATAACCATATTCTTCCCGAATACTTTTCACCTACTTCATAGATATGTCCATCAATCCTTTTACTATTTAAATATTCCCTTTGTTCTTTTATTTTTTCTTTAATCATACTATTTATTTCTTTTCCAACTTCTTTAGTTGCCTCTATATCTATTATAAAATTTTCACCTTTTTTCCTTAAAACACTTCCTAATTTACTGCCAGCTGGCAATTCTTCTATTGATTTAGTAAGTACTTCGTGGTTTCTATTTATATTACAATAAGATAAATTATATGTATTTTTTTGATTTGTAGGTTTATCATATATATAGAACATTTCTCCTTTTTCTTTTGTATGTTGAGCATAGTTTTGCAATATTTTAGATCTATTTGTTAACATTTGGTCTCTAAATCTTACAATGATTTTTTCATCATAAAGCGTTAAATCTTCATTTAAGCTTAAATTGTTCCATTTATCATCAATATTATTTTCTATATTATTTTTTAAATAGTTTGAAAGTTCATTTATGAAATCTTGCACAAATTTATTCTCCTTTAAGTTTTTTAAAATATCATTTTTTAAGTCTAAATTCAATAAACATCACTCCTTGTTTTATTTTTTACTGATTGGAAATCTACTATTGATAAATAGTAGTTAGAATTAAACTAAAAGTGATTATATATTATTTTACCTAAATTTACAATAATTTATATAAAATTTATTCCGCTTGGCTTTCACCTGTTGCATAATTAATTATTATTCCTGGTTGTACATTATAGCAATAAACATTAAAGTGAACTCCTTGCCCATTATCCTCAACAGACCAACTTTCCATTTGTACTCCACTTGCTAACAGATTATTTTCTTTATAAATAGGTGTTACTCTATATAAAACATGATTACTTTCATTTTTGTCAATATATTCTGCTATACTGTTTTCAAAAGGTAACATTGCCTCCATATTTAGATACCTTGTTCCTGTTATTAAATTTTGTTTATTATCATTTTCTCCAGCAAGTTGCCATCCAATTAGATGACATCTATTATATAAATATTTGTCTTTAATTAGATTATCATATCTTTTTTGTACCCATCCTGACAAATCTTTTATATTTCCTATTTCTCCACGTTTTTCTCCAACTTTTGGCATTATATCTTTACAAATATTTGCGTAAGCTACTCCACTTCTTCCTAATTCATCCCAAGCACTATAATTTTCAAATGGTTTAGTAGTATAATCTTCTTCAGTAAAATATGGAATATTGTTATTTATTTCTATATATGGACTTGATGTATACTCTGGTATTGTAGACAAATCGATTATTCTATTTTCGCTTTGTATTGTATTTTCTGATTTGTGTGTTTTATTTGGAATCTCTATATTCTGATTTACATATCCTAAAGCAATAATAAAAACTAATATTAGAATAGTCCATATTGCTTGCCAAATATTTTGTTTTTTATTTCTTTTCTTTCTCATAATTTACATCTCCTATTATTGTTTTTAGCATATTATCACAAAGTTACTTAGGAATCAATTTTTTATTTTATAAAATTTCTTCTATTTCAATAAATTCATCCATATTTTTATTTATAGTATTTAATGGTATAAAATTGAATGAAATAAAAATATTTTTATCTTTATCTATTTCTATTTTATCAATTAGTCTAAATAAACAAGATTTATCTACCTCTTTCATTTCTAAAAATCTATTAATTACTTTGTTCATTTGTTCTTCTTCATTTTTATTTTTAATATGTTGTTGCCTCTGTAACGATTGGAATCTATCTATTAGTTCACTTCTTTCATTTGTTAGTTTATTTCTTTTATTAACAAACCTCATATATATTCTTGTAAAATCAATATCAGTTAGTATACCATTTAATTTATCATTATATATGCTGTCCAAATTTTTATTAATATTAGATATTTTAATATCTATTGTTTCAATTTGCTTTTTTACAGATGTCACTAAATCAACTGATTTATCTTTTACTTTTTTATAAGTTTCTTCTAGCATTTTACGATTAGCATATTTTCTACATACTTGACTTACAATTTCTAATATATTTTTTTCAAACTTTGGATAATTCAAATTTCTTACATAACAACCTCGTTTTTGATAGCCTGTATCTACTATATATGGAATCTTTGGTTTATTACTATTGTGATTTACTTTTAACACAATTTGCATTTGCCACCCGACAATGT